>JASMME010000009.1 GCA_030748365.1 Lutibacter sp. | reverse complement strand
GTGTCAAGTTGAGATGGTCGGAAATCGGCAGAAAATGTTTAAACAAATAAAGTTCTCACAATGAGCTTGCCTATATCAGGAAATGTTCCCAGACCTGCCAGGAGTCCTACCAACACACTCAGTATATAGACAAACTGTCTTTCTGAAAGGTGTTTGTATTTCCAGATCAAAAAATTTCGCAGAATGCTTCTCAAGCGATTGGGCATAACAGCTTTGTAAAAAGGATACACAAAGGTAGGCAATTTAAGAGCAGTCAGCGCAAAAACCTCTTAGGGTTTGACCGTAAAGGTGTTGTTGCTTTGATCAATGTCTGCCATCAGACCGGATGGATCAATGCTAACTGAACGGACCTGTTTAGAAACGGTAAACGCATAGGTCGGATAGGCCCATGCCCAGTCTTTTAGTACGGTTGCCTCCCCGGGCTTTTCACCACGCATCATCCGCAAGGGAATGTTGAATAGTTCGACGCTGCCGTCAGTATATTCGACCCGAATATCTACCGGCATGGGCATGGTGCCAATCCGCGACAGGGTAATCGTAGTTCCAGCGACCCCGGAAACAGCATAGTCAATGGTATGGGTTGTTTGGGTCCACTCATTCAAATACCAATCGAGGTGTATCCCAGACACCTTTTCAGCAACCCTTTTAAAATGAGTGGGCGTAGGGTGTTTAAACTTAAAATCTCGGTAGTACTGTTGGAGTGTTTTTTGGAGGTTTTCCGCCCCAATCACATAGCCCAACTGGGACAAAAAGATGCTGCCTTTGGTATAACTGGCCATCCCGTAAGCCAGGTTGGTGTTAAAGCGATCAGCATGGGTGGTCAGGGGCTCTTCCAGGCCTTTATTGACCACGTAATAATACCTTTGATAGCTCGCTACTGGTGAACGGCTACCGGCATATAATATTTCGTTGGAAGCCTTGTCGGCAATATAGCTGGTAAATCCTTCATCCATCCAGGCATGTTTGCTTTCATTGGTGGCTAACAGGTGTTGGAACCAAGCATGGGCCAGTTCGTGGTAGGCCGTACCGATGATATCACTAAGGTGTTTTCCGCCATCAATCAGGGTACACATAGCGTACTCCATACCGCCATCTCCTCCCTGAATAAAGGAATATTGTTTCCAGGGATAAGGGCCTATGGCTGCATTGAAATAGTCAAGGGCCTTTTCCGCATAGGGTTGTAGTTCTTGCCAGGCAGCAGTATACGAGGGGTCGTCTTTATAGAAAAAATGAAGGGTGGTCCCACTGGCAGTTGGGCGAATATCGTGCCGGTATTCAGGATCAGCTGCCCAGGTAAAATCGTGCACTTTTGGTGCTATAAAATGCCAGGTCAGCTCGTTGCCTTCAGGTTGTTTAAGCACCGCCTGAGGATCTTCATAGCCATGGCCGATTTCCTGGGGGTTTTGCAGGTATCCAGAGGCGGCTACCGTATAGGATTTATCGAGCCGGATGCTCACATCATAATCTCCCCATTCCCCGTGGAACTCACGGGCTATATAAGGGTCTGTATGCCAGCCTTCATGGTCGTAGGCAGCCATTTTGGGATACCATTGCGCCATGGAAAGGGCCACGCCGTCTGGACTGTTACGTCCTGCCCGGCGAATCAGCTGGGGTACCTGACCTTTAAAGGTCATTGATAAAACTGTTTTTTCTCCCGGTTGAATGGCCTGATTGAGTTGGACTTCCAGGATGGTACCTTCCACATGAAAATCGACTGGTACGCCCTCTTGTAGCAGGGTTTCAACCTTTATAAATCCAGTTTCTGAGGGTTTTAAAACCGCAATGGCACTGGTTTTCTCACGAAGCATCCTACCATCGGGATCTGGAATGTGCTGTAACCTGACATCCATTTCACTTCCGGGTTGGAAAGCGTTGTAATACAGGTGATAAAAAACCCTGTCCAGGGCTTCCGGTGACTGATTGGTATACACCAGTTGCTGGGTGCCTTCGTATTGATAGTTGTGCACATCCATGTATATTTCCATGGTATAATCAACCTGTTGTTGCCAATAGCCAGCAGGAGACTGAGACCAGGCCAAAAAGAGGTTTAACGATAGCAGTAAAAATAAGCGTCTTTTCATTGGTGGGGTTTTTGGGAAAGATAGGAAATTCCTTATAGGCAAAAAAAAGACTGCCAGAAAAGGCAGTCTTTTTGTGAATATAGTATTTATTATTCCCCTTGAACCATCTTATCAGCAAGCTTCAATGCCTGGTAAGCATTGGCCATCCTTCCTGAAACAGATAAATTTTCAAGGGCTGTTTTTGTTCCTTTGGCTTTGGGAACCAACACCTCCATAGCAAGGGGGGTTCCGGAGTTCATTATCACGTGTTTTACCTGACTGGCTGATAACTCTGGGTAATAGGACCTAAGCAGGGTAGCTATACCTGCTACTTCCGGCGCAGCCATGGAGGTTCCACTCATTTCAGCATATTGGTTTTCCGGCATGGTTGAATAGATATGTACCCCTGGCGCAAAGACATCTACGTTTCTTTGTCCGTAATTGGTAAAAGAGGCGAGTAATTTTTCGTTGTAGTTAACACTGATGGCGCCCACAGTGAGAACATTGTCAGCAATTTCGCTGATCTTGTCCATACTGTCATTCGGCCAGTTGTCTTGTACATCGATGTCTTTGCCGTCATTCCCGGCAGCATGTACCAGCAACACATCGTGTTTCTCAGCGTATTTGATGGCCTCAAACACCCAGTGGCGATAGGGAGACCAGCTTTTTCCAAAGCTCATATTGACCACTTTCGCGCCGTTGTCTACAGCATACCTAATGGCCAGTGCCACGTCTTTGTCTCTTTCATCACCATCGGGAACGGCCCGTATAGACATCAGCACGGCATTGTTTGCTACCCCATTCATACCTATACCGTTGTTCCTAGCAGCCAAAATAATTCCTGAGACATGGGTTCCATGAGATTCTGTTTTGGTATCACCAATTACAAAAGGGTTGCCATAGGTGGTGTCGTTGATATCACCAGGCACATCCCCTACGATGGCCCTGCCGTCAAAGTTGGGTACATAGTGTTTGCTTTTCTGTTGTTCGTGGTAGTAGTCTAAAAAGGCGGCTTCTGTAAAGCCCCTGCTTAACAAATTTAGAATGTCTCCTATCTGGGCTTGTAGTTTTTGATCTGCTGGTTTTACAGCCCTCAAGGCTTCTATGGTAACGGTTTCTTTCCCGAGGAACTTTTTAATCGCAGCAAAGCTTTCATCTATCTCCACCAGGCGTTCCATTGTTTTAAAATACCGGGCTGAAGATTGCTGGTAGGCTTTTAGGTAACGTTGGTAACGCTCAAAACCTACTTTTTGATCTTCGGTGACATTCTCAGCGGTGACGCCTTTAAAAAAGGGTTTCCATTTGTCAACCAAACGGGTGATTTCCAGCTGTTCAGGTGCTGGATCACCATTTCCTCCTAAAAAGTTCCATCCGTGAACATCATCAATATATCCATTTTTGTCGTCGTCTATTCCGTTGTCAGCCACCTCCTTTGGGTTGGTCCAAAGCACCTCTTTCAAGTCTTCATGTGCAATGTCTATACCGGAATCGATGACTCCCACAATGACCGTTTCTCCGGTCTTTCCCTCCAGGAATTCATAGGCTTTCTCCACACTCATGCCGGGAATGGTATCCGTCGCAAGGTCTGCATGCGCCCAATGCTTGAATGCATCCTCTCCAATGGGTTGTTTTTTCTCCGTTTTTAGTGAAATGGCAGTGTCCATCTCAGGTACGGCTAGGTTCCTGATGGAACCACAGCTTGTTAGGGTGGCCGTTGCCAAGGTGGCAAGGTAAAAGGATCTTATAAGTTTCATATATATATCAAAAATTAATTTAGTTAAATACTTCGTCAAAGGCATAGGTGGCATGGAGCCGAACCCCTTTATCTGTATGTTTGACCGTACACAGCGGGTGACCCGCATCGTGTTCCAGAAACAAAAGGTACTGGTTGTCGGCGGCCTCTTTCAAAAAACGGGCTTTTTCATCCATGGTCAACAATGGCCGGGTGTCATAACCCATTACATAAGGCAGGGGAATATGACCTGTTGTGGGCAGAAGGTCTGCCATAAAAACCAAGGTTTTTCCTTGGTACTGTATCTTGGGGAGCATTTGTTTTTCCGTATGTCCATCGACCAACAAAATATCAAATCCCAGTGGGCTGTTTTGAATGAGATTCCCGGTAGGCAGGCTGACGAAATTCAGCTGACCGCTGGCTTCTATCGGGTGGATATTTTCTGTTAAAAAAGAGGCTTTTTCTCTCGGATTTGGGTCTACTGCCCATTGCCAGTGATCACGGTTGGTCCAGAAACGGGCATTTTTAAAGGCCGGCTCATAGCCTGTACGGTCTTTGTTCCATTGTATGGCACCTCCGCAATGGTCAAAATGCAGGTGGGTGAGGAATACATCGGTAATATCATCTTGGTGAAAACCATGACTGGCCAGTGAGGAGGCCAGCGAGTGATCGCCGAACAGGTAATAATAGCCGAAAAACTTAGCGGATTGTTTGTTTCCACAGCCCGTATCAATCAATACGAGTCTGTCTCCATCTTCAATAAGCATACAACGCATGCTCATATCAATCAGGTTGTTATTGTCTGCAGGATTTGTCCGCTGCCATAGCGTCTTGGGGACCACTCCGAACATAGCCCCTCCATCGAGTTTGAAGTTTCCTGTTTCAATCGGATAGATCGTCATAGCAGATAGTTGTAGTTAGTTGTAAGGGCTACTTCTTACTTTGGCTGATATTGATTACGTAAGCTGAATTTGCCAAGGCAAATATACATCAAATCATTCTTATTTTTTTGTTAAAAAAAGCAAAAAAACCAATGTGATTACATTGGTTTTTGTAGAGGCGTCGAGCGGATTCGAACCGCTGTAGGAGCTTTTGCAGAGCCCAGCCTAGCCACTCGGCCACGACGCCCTTAAATGACTGCAAATTTAGGTGTTTTGTAATTGCCTGACAAGCTTTTTTTACGCTTTCCTTTTTTGTGACATCTCGATGGTGACCATGGCAACGTTGCCGCCTATGGGCGGATTGATCTTTGCTATGGATACCTTTGCCTGCTTAACCAAGGGCAGTTCTCGCATGATGCGGTCTAGGATTCTTTTGGCAACAACCTCGAGCAATTTAGACCTTATGGCCATTTCAGCTTTGACGATGCTGTTTAGATGCACATAATCTACCGTGTCTGGCAAATGGTCTGTTTGAGCAGACTTTGAAAGGTCTGATTTTACGGACAGGTCTACCCGGTAATCCGATCCGATCTTTCCCTCTTCCACCATACATCCGTGGTAAGCATATATACGAATATTCTTTAGTCTGATGACACCCATCTGAAAAGCCTTTATTGCGAATGGCAAAGATATGAATTATGCGGCATGGTAAGGGCTTATTTTAACAGGGAAATGTTTTTGAGTGTCCGTATGGTTGATTTGCGGAAAAATTTGAATAATTTTGCAAGAGCTTTATTTAATATGACTGAAGAAAAGAGATCACTGAATTTTATCGAACAGATCATCGAAGAAGACCTGGTAGAGGGATTGCCACAATCATCCCTTCGGTTTAGGTTTCCGCCAGAACCAAATGGTTACCTCCACATCGGACATGCCGCCTCTATTTGCCTAAACTTTGGTTTGGGACTCCGATATGGGGCACCTGTCAATTTGCGTTTTGATGATACCAATCCGGCCAAGGAAGAGCAGGAATATGTTGATGCCATTATGAATGATGTGAAATGGCTGGGTTTCCAGTGGGATAAAGTCTTGTTCTCTTCCGATTATTTTCAACAACTGTTCGACTGGGCAGTTCAGTTGATCAAAGAAGGAAAGGCTTATGTAGACCAACAGTCATCGGATGACATCGCGCTTCAAAAGGGAAGCCCCACAACAGCGGGTACAGACAGCCCTTTCCGCAACCGGTCTGTAGAAGAGAACCTGTCGTTATTTTATAAAATGAAGGACGGTGCTTTTGAAGAAGGCAGCCATGTGCTCCGGGCAAAAATCGATATGCAACATGTCAATATGCACATGCGTGACCCCATCATGTATCGAATCCTTAAAAAAACACACCACAGAACCGGTGACGATTGGTGTATCTATCCCATGTATGATTGGACACATGGTGAATCTGACTATATCGAGCAAGTATCGCATTCTATTTGTACCCTGGAATTTAAAAGCCACCGAGATTTGTATGACTGGTACGTGGACCAGGTATACGACAAAAGCCTGTTACGTCCCAAACAGCGCGAGTTTGCCCGTCGGAATCTGAGCTATACCGTTATGAGTAAGCGTAAATTACTCCAGCTGGTAGAAGAAGGGATTGTGCACGGGTGGGACGACCCCCGAATGCCTACCATCTCTGGATTGCGCAGAAGGGGATATACCCCTAAGGCTATCCGGAATTTTAGCGAGGCCGCCGGTATCTCAAAGCGAGACAATGTAGCCGATGTTGCCTTGCTGGAACATTGTATCAAAGACGATCTCAACCAAACTGCTCCCAGGGTAATGGCGGTGCTAAACCCAGTAAAAGTAATCATCACCAACTATCCGGAAGAATCTACAGAATGGCTGGATGCTGAAAACAATCCTGAAGATGAACAGGCCGGAAGCAGAAAAATACCTTTTAGCAAGGAACTTTATATTGAAAGGGAGGACTTCAGGGAAGTAGCCAACAAGAAATTCTTTCGGCTAAAGCTGGGCAAAGAAGTCCGGTTAAAAAATGCCTATATCATCAAAGCGGAAAGCTGTGTTAAAGATGCACAGGGCGAGGTTGTTGAAATTCATTGCACCTATGATCCGCTAAGCCGAAGTGGTAGTGGTACCGAAGAAAGTATGCGCAAGGTAAAAGGAACACTGCACTGGGTGTCGGTAGCACACGCAGAAAAGATAGCAGTGCGTTTATACGACCGCTTGTTTAGGGAGGAAGACCCAGACGGCCATAAAGACAAAGATTTTAAAGAATTTATCAACCCAGACTCCTTAACGGTGGTGGAGGCTTATGCCGAACCCAGCCTGCAGACAGCAACGGTGTTGGATCGCTTTCAATTCCAGCGATTGGGTTATTTTTGTGTAGACCCCGACAGCACAGATACGCAAAAAGTATTTAACAGAACAGTTCCTTTACGGGATGGTTGGGCAAAAAAGGATCGCTAAATCTTGACAAACTAAGGGTAGGGATGCTCAGTACAGCTGCTGTTTTAACGAATTTCCAGGGTTTGTAAAATTGCCTCCAATTCGAACATATAATCGCGTTTTTCAACTCCAGGAGCATAGGTAAACCCTTCGACAACAATCAGTCGGTTGTTCGGCTTGTCCACTACAGTATAGTTTAGAAAAGGCCCTGCCATATACACACCTTTTACCTCCCATTTTCCACGGGTTTCATAGGCTTTTCTACGGCCCATTGCTACCTCACGTACCAGTGGTTTATAGGCTGCTTCTGTGGTCATATAGGAATCTTCCAATTGCCCGGGAATATGGGCCTTTCCAAAGGCATTGCGCACCGCGATAATACCTGCTGCGTCGAGGGATTCTCCGACAGAAAAAGGAGCTGTATAGGCCAGTAATTCCATACTGTGGTCTCCGGCCAAATGATGACGGTACCAAATAAAATCGCCATTGTCTTCCACCCGGTTGTAATTTGTAGGAATTTTTAGCTGAAAGCCTTGTTGTTGAAAGGTCTTCATCTTTGTGGGGTCCCAGTGTTTTTTAAGTATTTTTTTACGGACAGCAAGCAGACTTGCCTCTTTAAATGCAGTAACCATCCGATCGGCATTTTCTTTGAGAAGTTGCTGTAGTGCTTCCCTGGTATTTCCTGTTACGGTAATAATTTTTTGCGGACTTGCATAGACATCCGTAGCCTCCTTAAAGGCATTTTCATTTCCGATACCGACCTGCAAGACACTTCTGCTAGCCCTAAACATACTTCCAAAATGTTCCGGAGACACCTGGGAAACCTCAAAATGGGCTTCCGGTTGGGGGAGTCCGGAAACGGGCTGACTGATGATCTGACGCAGTTCTTCTCCCAGCAACCCTTGCCATTCACTGTTCTTCATCACCACCAACAGGTGGTTGATCCGTCCGTTGGATTCTTTTAGAACCCTTTTTTGAGGGGGTGAATCACAGGCGGACAAAACAGCTAAAAAGAAGCCAATCAGTGTATACTTTAATAGGGTTATAGAACCTGATTTCATAAGATGTATTTTTATTACTGTAGCAAAAACTATTCCAGTTTACAAACTAAAAGGGCCTTAAAGTCTTCTCGGATAGATGGTCAAACGTTGGCCTATTTGTAAGCGATTGCTTTTTAAATTATTCCACCGCTTAATCTTAGTTACCGACACCCCGTACCGCTGGGCAATTTTACCCAGATAATCTCCGCTCTTTACCCGGTAGCGTATTCGGTCGTTCATCTCGTAATAGCGAGGTAGGGGGGGTTCACGCTTGGCTTCCGCTGCCGCGGCAAACGCGTATACTTCCTGTTCATTACTGATAAAATTGGCCATGTCCTGTATGGGAAGGCACAGGGTATAATTGCGCCCTTCTACATAGGGAATGATATCCAGTTTGTACTGGGGGTTTAAAAACTGAAGGGTAGAAATGGGTATGTCTAGGGTTTGGTGAATCTGTGCAAAGGTAAGCGACCGTTGCACCTGAATGGTATCTGTTTTAAAATAAGGCAGGGCACTTTTTTTGGCTTTAATTCCATGGTCGTCTGCATATTCCATAATATACATAGTCGCGTAGAAGGCTGGTACATATCCAGCGGTTTCCCGGGGTAAATAGCGCCGGATGTTCCAATAGTTTTTCTTCCCCCCAGCACGGCGAATGGCCTTGGTTACATTGCCCGGCCCCGAATTATAGGCGGCCAGTGCCAGGTCCCAGTCACCAAAGATTTTATAGAGTACTGACAGGTACTGGCAAGCCGCTTCAGTTGCCCGGAAGGGATCTGTACGCTCATCGACATAAGAACTCACTTTCAGTCCATATTGTTTTCCTGTCTGATACATAAACTGCCAGAGACCGCTGGCACCCACCCTTGAACGGGCCCTGGGTCGCAAGGCAGATTCTACAATGGCCAGGTATTTAATCTCCAGGGGCAATTTGTATTTGTCAAGCTGTTCTTCAAACATGGGAAAATAATACCGAGCCCTTTCCATATAGACAGAAAAGGCAGATTTCCTACGGCTCAGGTAGGTCCTTATGATTCGTTCCAAGGAGCGGTTGTAGTGGATGTTGAAAGGGGTTTGGCTATCCAATTCCGCCAGCCTTTTCTTTAGGGTTTCGGTAGAGAGGGTATCCAAGTCGGTTTTTAGCACCTCCTCATCCGATAATACATACAGAAGGGTGTCGTGTAAAGGGGAGTTCATCATGGCCTGCATCCAAAGGCTGTCAATCGAGGTTGCACTCCTTTTGAGCGCAAAGGAAAGGGTGTCTATCTTTTTGACAAACAGACTGTCTCCGGAGGCAAACAAGTCACGGGTGTCTTCAATGGGTTGAAGTGACAGGGTATCGTTCTGTGAAAAACCAAGGGTACAACAACACAGATGGAAGAAAAGTACAAGTCGTTTTATTTTTGTAGGTATCATATTCATTGGTTCGGGTATGCTGACGGTAATACTCATTTTTTTGGGTATAATGGCGCCGATTAGACTGCCATTTCTACTGCGATTGGGCAATGGTCTGAATGGACTGCTTCAGGCAATATATAGGCCCGTTCAATCTTTTCTTTTAGGGGGTCACTCACCATGTGGTAATCAATTCTCCAGCCTTTGTTGTTCTGTCTTGCATTGGCCCGGTAACTCCACCACGAATAGTGATGGGGCTCCTTGTTCAACAGGCGAAAAGAATCGGTAAATCCAGCGTCGATAAATGCCCCCAGCCAGGTGCGTTCAACAGGTAAAAAACCGGAAGTACGCTGATTTTGTTTTGGGTTGTGGATGTCTATTTCCGTATGGCAAATATTGTAATCTCCAGAGATAATTAGATTGGGAATCTCTTTTTTTAGGGTGTTGACATATTCCTGAAACTCGGCCATATAATTGAGTTTAAAAGCCAACCTAGCTTCGTTGGTTCCTGAGGGTAGGTAGAGGCTCATCAAGGAGAATTGGTCAAAATCTACCCGTAGGTTTCTGCCTTCAAAATCCATAGAGGCTATCCCAGTGCCGTAGACAACTCTTCGGGGGGCAATCTTGGACAAAATGGCGACACCGCTATAGCCCTTTTTTTGTGCGGAAAACCAATAGTGAAAAGGATAGCCAGCCTTTTCGAAGAGGCTTAGGTCGAGTTGGTCTTTGTGCGCTTTGGTTTCCTGTATACAGATTACATCTGGATCAGCAGCCTGTAACCAGGGTATAAAACCTTTCCTGATGGCAGCCCGTATGCCATTTACATTATAGGATATTATCTTCATGTCTTTTGTTTTTGTTCGTAAAAATCCCTGAGTGTTCTCCTCATAATCTTATTGGAAGCAGTTCTGGGAAGTTGCTCAATCTTTAGGAGATCGGTGAGTTTGAACAGGGGGTTTAGTTGCTGGCGAATGGTGTTTTTTACTTGCTGAAACCTGTCATCCGACAAAGAGGCCCCTTGATTTTCCACATAGTACACGACCAACTGTCCGGGGCCTTCTTGGTTGGTAACGGCCACCGCGGCCGATTCCTTTACAAAATCTAGGGCAGCCACCACACTTTCTATTTGTACCGAGCTTACCTTTATACCACCCAGGTTGATGGCATCATCTACCCTCCCCTGCGCTTTGTAATACCCGTTTTCCAACTGCTCAATCTGATCTCCATGACGCCGGAGTTTTTGCCCTTTGTAGCTGGGTGTGCCTTTGTAATATACCTCAAAGTGGTCCCTGTTCAACAGCCTGTCTGACTCCCCCAAAATAGGGGGTATCAGAAATACCTCTCCCTTATTTGTGGGTTGGCGATCCTCGTCCAACAGTACAAATTCCGTGCCCAGTGCCGGGGTCGAAAAAGTGCTAGGTATATTGTCCTGTACCAGTGTACTACTAAGATATCCGCCCGCCAGTTCTGTACCTCCACAATATTCAATCACCGGTTTGTGACCCGCTAGGGACATCAGGTATTGCATTTCAATAGGGTTGGAAACTTCCCCCGTTGAACTATAGCATCGAATACTTTTCCAGTTATAGGCTTCCATACAAGCCGTTTCTTTCCAATACCTGACAAAACTCGGAATAAGCCCCAACATACTGACCTGGGCTTCTTGTACAAATTCTCCAAAATCTGCTGTTGTTGGAACACCGTAATACAGGGCAATACAGGCCTTGTTGGCCAGGGCAGCAAAAACGAGCCAGGGGCCCATCATCCAGCCCAGATTTGTGGGCCAGCATACCACATCATTGGCTTGTATATCTTGGTGATAATAGCCATCACTGATGGCTTTAATAGGGGTTTTATGCGTCCAGGGGATGGCTTTGGGTTCTCCGGTAGTTCCGGAAGAAAACAAGACGGTTATAAGGTCGTCTGGGCTTTGTATCACGGTATTGAAATGGGTATCATCACTTAGAAATGCCTCCCAGGAAAGGTCGCCTTCTCGTAAAGGGATCGCTGAGTCAAGGGTTTGGACAACCACCGTTTGGGGGCTATTGGCTTCCAATGCTTTGGCATACAAAGGCGTGGTTTTTCCTGAACGCAGCAGTGCGTCTTGGGTAAACAGGACCTTCGGACCGGTAATCTTTAGACGAACCGCTATTTCGTTGGGGGTAAAACTGTCGGCAATGGTCACTACAGGTAAGCCGGCTTTGATAGCCGCAAGGTAAAGGGCCACCGATTCCAAGGTCATGGGCATATAAATGGCTATACGATCACCTGGTTTGAGTCCTAGCGCCATCAGTCCATTGGCAATGCTGTTTACCAGTTGGCGCAAGGATTGCTGACTGACCCGTTGGATCGGTTTACCCGGGGCCTTATAAATAACCGCTGTCGCCTGGTCTTCACGTTGGAAACAACTATCGGTAATGTTGAAGCGGGCGTCCGTTAACCAACGGGCATTTTCTACGCCTTGGGAAGTGTTGAGCACCTCCGTGTAGGGTTGGTTAAAACGAATGCCCAAGCGGTTGATGGTATATTCCCAAAAATCGGCCCTGTGCCCTACAGACCACTGCCAAAAATCCTGATAATTATCAAAACCTTGTTGTTGGAGGGCCTTGGCAATATTGCTGTGGGACAGTGGTTCCTGACCGGGTTGCCAAACATGGTGGTTCATTCGTATGGTATAATTGGTTAGACTGTGATGACAAAAAGTGACTCAGCAAGGGGTTGGTTCCTTTAGAAACCGACAACCTATATGCTTAAAACTCTATGTCTTCTTCTATTTCCTCCTCAAACAGATCGGTCTCCGGATTCTTTTTGGTACAATCCAGTGGGATGTTCACCACTTCAGGTCTTTCAAAATCTTCCTGACTAATTCCCAGGGTTTCATCTGCGTACAGCTTTTGATAAAACAAGGCCCATATAGGCAATGCCATGGAAGCCCCCTGACCCTGGGCGATGTCTTTAAAATGGATGGCCCGGTCTTCTCCTCCTACCCATACACCGGTAGCCAGGTTGGGTACCATCCCCATAAACCAACCATCTGACTGATTTTGGGTAGTCCCGGTTTTACCGGCGATCGGGTTCTTAAATTCATAGGGGTAGCCGGTAGCGATATTGTCGGGATAACTGGCACCGGTAGTTCGCAAGCGTACCCCTGAGCCCGCTTTGGTAACCCCCTCCAACAGGTTGATAACCACATAGGCCGATTCTTCACTTAACACCTCTTTGGAATTGGGAACAAACTGCTCGAGAACGGTGCCGTTTTTATCCTCAATCCGAAGGATGGTAAGCGGTTCTATCTGCAAGCCTTTATTGGCAAAAGTAGCGTAGGCACCGACCATCTCAAACAGGGAGAGGTCAACAGAGCCCAGGGCGATGGAGGGATAGGATGGCACCCTGCTTTTGATACCCAGCCTCTTGGCCAGGTTGGCCACATTCTTAGGGTGCACCATATCAATGACCTGTGCCGTGATTACATTGACCGAGCCGGCCAGGGCAGCTTTTAATGAAAGCTCTCCCCCGTATTTATCTCCTGAGTTCTTGGGTGACCAGGGTGCTGGCATTCCGTATTTTTCCTTTGGAATGGTGTATTTGGTGTTGGGGAGTTTATCACAGGGAGATAACTTCAACTGATTGATGGCAGTGGCATACACAAAAGGTTTAAAGGTAGAGCCCACCTGTCGTTTTTGCTGTTTAACCGCATCGAACTTAAAATGTTTATAGTTGATTCCGCCTACCCAAGCTTTTACATAACCCGTTTGGGGCTCAATGGAGAGCAGTCCAGACCTTAAAAAGTGTTTATAATATAAAATGGAATCCCTCGGTGAGAGGAGGGTGTCAATTTCTCCTTTCCAGGAAAAGACGGTCATGTTGGTCTTCTTGTCAAAAGAGGCCAATATGTCTTTCTCGGAAACACCCCGGCGCTTCATACGTTTCCAACGGGTAGATCGTTTGATCGCCTGTTGAATGGTCAGGTTAATTTGGTCTTGGTCTATATCATAAAAAGGGGCGGTGTCGTTCAGTTGTTGCTCCTTGAAGAACACGCGCTGCAGGTTAGACATATGCGTGCGCATGGCCGCTTCAGCGTGTGCCTGCATACGGGCATCTAGGGTAACGTATATCTTTAAACCATCGCGGTGCAGGTTGTAAAGACTTCCGTCGGGTTTGGGGTTGTTTTTGATCCAGTATTTCATCCGATTCCGCAGGTATTCCCTGTAATAGGTAGCGGTACCGTCGTTGTGTCCTTCAGGAGAAAAGTTTAGGCGAATGGGCAGTTGTTGAAGAGAGTCTTTGAAGGCTTCCGTGACAAACATATTTCTGGCCATCTGCCCCAATACCACATTGCGCCGTTGCAAGGATTTGTTCTTAGAAATCTCCCTACGGGGATTGTATTGGCGCGGGTTCTTCAACATTCCTACCAATACTGCGGACTCCTCAGTTTTAAGGTCGATTGGTTCTTTTCCAAAATAGATCCTCGAAGCAGAACGGATACCCACCGCACCAAATATAAAGCCCTGCTTATTCAGGTACATGGCCAAGATTTCCTGTTTGGTATACTGACGTTCCAAGCGTACAGCAATCACATATTCCTTGAATTTCTGAAGTACCCTTTCAACGATATTCTTGGAGCCTTCTCCGTGAAATAAGAGTTTGGATAATTGCTGGGTAATGGTACTACCTCCACCACTTTTTCCTAGTTTGGCAACCGCGCGGAGCGTGGCCCTAAAATCAATGCCTGAATGCTCGTAAAACCGCTCGTCTTCGGTAGCGACTAGGGCCTTGATTAGGTTGTCGGGCAGCTCGTTGAAATGTACCGGGGTTCGGTTTTCATAGGCATATTTTCCCAGGGTTTTTCCGTCCATAGAAATGACCTCTGATGCGATGTTTTTTTCGGGATTTTCAAGTTCTTCAAACGTAGGCAACACCCCGAATACTCCCCAGGAAACTGATAGAAAAAGGAGGCTTAGGGAAAAAATGCCCGCCAGTATCATGGCCCAAAACCATTTTACATAGGTTGAAAATATATTTGCACTCACTTGTTTTTTCGCCATTAGTCTATACTTTCTATACTGAGCCCCACATCGACAATGCCTTGCAGGGGTTTTTCTCCTTTAATATCGCCTACCCCTCTGGTAGCGTGTTGTACCTGGAACCTATAGGTTCCCTGTTGTTTGAACACTTCTTTTTCCTTGTAAAAGAGCTTGTGCTCCTTAAGCCCTCCAAATCCCGTGCCTAATATGTTCCCCGCCGCATCTGTCATGGTATATTGCAGGGTATCAACCACCTGCTTTCCATCAGGATAACGCAACCCTGCAATCAAAAACAAGGCATTGAACGCATACTGCTGATTGGTCCTGATATGTATAAATACATTCCTTTCTGAAATCGTATCTGTATTGTCAACGGAAAAGTTGAACTGATCTGCTGCAACCCACTCGTGGTTTGCCACGGGTTTGAATTGCGTGAATGTCTCCTTGGTATCACAGGCAATCAGGCATAGAAAACCGAGTATACATATACATTTACTAGGCATTGGGTTTGGCTTGTTTTCCGGGTGGTTTTCTTCGCTGTTTTTTCCTGTTATTTTTAGGAGGTTGTTCCGCACCTTTCTTGTGGTGGCCAGTGGTTTTAGAGGCTGTACGCTTCACAGCTTGTTTTCGGTTCCTGCCTTTGTGTCGGCGTCGCTTGCCTTTTTTAGGTGCGTCAAAACGGGTTAGGCTATCCTGGCCAACCACATTTTCAAAAACAGTCTTGTCCGCACCCACTTGCTCAAATTCATAGTCCTCCAAAGACGGGATGGTTTCTCCTTTTTTGTTGATTGCTATAATCTCATTGACCTGATCGAGGCTTAGCTGGTACCATTTACCTCTTTCTTCTTTGTAGGCATACCAAAGCATCTCCTTAAAAATGTCCATTTTGACAAACACCGCTTTGCCTTTGTCTGTCTGCAAGGGCAATTCCTGTTTTGGAAAAGCAGACAAGGCATCTAGGTACGTGTCCAGTTCGTAGTTCAAACAGCATTTTAATTTCCCACACTGACCCGCTAGTTTCTGGGGATTGAGCGACAATTGCTGGTATCGGGCAGCCGCCGTATTGACCTTGCGTAGGTCGGTCAGCCAGGTGGAGCAACACAACTCCCTTCCGCAAGAGCCAACCCCTCCAAGACGGGCAGCCTCTTGTCGTAAGCCCACCTGCTTCATCTCGATCCGTATGCCAAAGGTAACAGCCAGGTCCTTGATCAGTTGCCTGAAATCTACCCGACCTTCCGCTGTGTAATAAAAAGTAGCTTTGTTGCCATCTCCCTGATACTCGACGTCGGACAGTTTCATTTTCAGCCCCAGTCTGCTGATAATTTCACGGCCTTTGTACTGTGTTTCATATTCCTTGTCTCTGGACGCTTTCCAGTTATCGATGTCTCTTTGGGAGGCTTTTCTGTATATTTTCTTGACCGCCTCCCCTGCGGGATCGATCTGCTTCCTCTTCATCTGTACTTTCACCAACTCTCCGGTCAGGGAAACCGTACCGATATCGTGTCCAGGATTGCCCTCAACCGCCACCACATCACCCATAGCAACAGAAAGATTATCGGGTTTTTTGTAAAAGTGTTTACGCCCGTTTTTAAAACGTACTTCCACGATGTTAACAGGGCTTTGTCCGGTGGGTATGGCCATGTTAGAAAGCCAGTCGAAAACCGTCAACTTTTCACAACTCCCGCTAGTGCAATGTCCGTTGCTTTTACAGCCTTTGGGGCTCGATTTTATATCTGAAGAGCAGGTATTACAGCTCATATTGTCTACATTATATTAGGCGGGAATACCATCCCCACCAATTCGTAAATATATAATTAAAATTACGAAAGCAAAAACACTGAAAAACGAATTTATGTTTGTTTTACACTGATAATCTTGACCGGACAAGCTGCTTGTGCCTTTGCATTGTCCTCCAAAATGGTTTCGTCCATTGATTTTAGGGTAAAAAACCCTTTTTTTTCACGGCTGTGTAATAAAACCGACTTGCCGTCTTTCTTTGACATTTGAAATTGTCCAGGCGCCAATTCAACACAATAATTGCAACCGATACACTTGGCTCTCTGCAAGGTAATGACCACCATTATGCCTCCGTTTTTTGTTCAACAATTTTGTACAGTTTATCAGAAGGACGGATTTTAAAGGACAGGGGGATGGTACAACGGTCTCCTTTTT
Organism: Lutibacter sp.; assembly: GCA_030748365.1. Classification (GTDB taxonomy): domain Bacteria; phylum Bacteroidota; class Bacteroidia; order Flavobacteriales; family Flavobacteriaceae; genus Lutibacter. The sequence continues at coordinate 1,608 of JASMME010000009.1, read as the reverse complement.
GGGCAGTTGTGCCCGGTTGGTCATTGACAAACAACTGGTTGACGACCAGTTCCTGAACCCCGGTGGTAGGGCCAGTAATCAGGATGGCATCTCCAATACCGACCTCATAAGCCTCTATCTTGAATTCTCCGATCTTTGCCTTGGAAAAGTAGTGCATGCCTTTGCCTAGGTATACTTTTTTTTGGGTAGCATGGCTTCCGGAACCCTTACTCCATTCACCCAATTTTTGTCCCAAATAATAGCCACTCCAAAAGCCCCGGTTGTACACCTTTTCCAATTCCTGCATCCATTGGATTACCTTTTCCTTGTCATAGGTGTTTTGGGCGATGCTATCAATGGCTTCGCGGTAGCATTTGATTACCCTGGCTACATATTCTGGGGCCCGGCCCCGGCCTTCAATTTTCAACACTTTGACACCCGCCTCGGTAATTTCATCTAAAAAATCGATGGTGCAAAGATCTTTGGGCGACATGATGTATTCATTGTCAAGCTCCATTTCAACACCGGTTTCCTGGTCAATCACAGTGTATTTTTTTCGGCAGTTTTGTTTACAGGCGCCCCGGTTTGCGGAAGAATTATAGGCGTGTAAACTCATATAACACTTGCCTGAAACCGCCATACAAAGGGCTCCATGACCAAAGATCTCGATCTCAACCAGTTTACCTGATGGGCCGCAAATACCCTCCTTTTCAATTTGTTCTGTAATCTTCTTGACCTGGCGTAAGCTGAGCTCCCTGCTCAATACCAGGGTATCCGCAAATAAAGCATAGAAACGAACCGTTTCAATATTGGTGATATTGATTTGGGTAGATATGTGGACTTCCATTCCCTCTGCCCTGGCCGATGCAATGACTGCCTGGTCCATAGCGATAACCGCTGTGATATCGGCTTCTTTGGCCTGTTTGATCAAGGTTTTTACCACAGACAGGTCATGGTCGTAAATAATGGTGTTTAGGGTCAGGTAGGTGCGTACATTTCTGGCTTTACAACGATCGGATATTTCCTGTAAATCGGACAGGGTAAAGTTGATGGAAGCGCGTGCGCGCATATTCAACTGCTCCACGCCAAAATACACAGAATCCGCGCCGTTGTCTAGGGCGGCTTGTAAAGATTCAAAATTCCCGGCAGGAGCCATTAGCTCCATCGTTCCCGTAGGTGTCATTTGTTTTGATTTTTTGCAAAATTACAGCTTTTATCATTACCAAAGTGTTTTGCGGACAGCCCTGTGATTTTAACAAAAGAAAAGGCTTTGTTATTTTTTCCTGGTTTAGTGCTATGGTATCAGTATTTTTTATAAAATTTGTAGGCGAATTCAAAATGATTCTTTTATGAAAGTGGCGGTTGTAGGTGCTACCGGTATGGTAGGTGAAGTGATGTTACAGGTACTGGCGGAAAGGAATTTTCCAGTTACAGACTTATTGTTGGTAGCCTCTGAGAGGTCGGTGGGGAAAACCCTTGAATACAAGGGAGTGCCCTATACGGTAATCGGACTGCAGGAAGCTGTTGATGCCCGTCCTGACATTGCCTTGTTCTCTGCAGGAGGTGCGGCCTCTTTGGAATGGGCACCGAGGTTTGCTGCGGTTGGCACAACCGTTGTTGATAATTCTT
>JASMME010000099.1 GCA_030748365.1 Lutibacter sp. | reverse complement strand
GAGCGACAATCCTTATATCTGATCGCCTTAATTGTCGGTAGATAGGTCTAAAAAATCCAATAAACCAAGCGGCTATGTATTTCAATTGTCCGAAAACCCCCAGAAAATCACGGTAAACGAAGGGGATTAATTTTTGGTAGTAATTCAGGGCGAATTTTTCCCTGCGTGAATAGTCAGCGGCTTGTTTATTCCCGAAGGTATTTTTCAAGTGATGTATATGGGTTTTGACACGCTGTTTCCACAGGTCTTTACGCACCACAATGACAACCAACTCCTGGGCAGTGCTCGCCGCATTTTGATGCAGGCAGGCAGCTGTCATTTGGTCTCGTTTTTCTTTGGAAATGACGTGGTGAAACTCCCACAGTTGCATATTGCTGCTATTGGGAGAAAGGCTTGCCTGTTCAAGGCATTTTCTTACCGTGTCGGACGCTATTTTCTGGGAGGAGTCGTAGACCCTTACGGATCGCCTGTGTTGGATGGCTTCCTGTACTGTCATATGTTTGCAATTACATGGTTTACCGACAACAAAGAAAACCACAATTTCTGAACAGGCAGGCCTTTGCCAAAAAATGGTTTCATATCGGATACTGTGTTACGTGGTTGGCCTTTGAACTCTCATGGTTATATGATGGTTGATTGCCCCAGGTCAATATTGTGCTTATTGTAAAAAGTATTGTCTTCATCTAGGATAAAATCACGGATAAAACTCCCCACATTGGTCGTCGAAAAATGATTCGTTTTGTTCAAATCCGGGGTGCTGATGTTCAGGTCTATTGATTTTTCAACCGCGATCCTGATATTCTCGGCTTCTTCATACAACTTAAAATGCTCTAGGAGCATGGCGGTTGACAAAATGGCTGCCAACGGGTTGGCTATATTTTTACCGGCTGCTTGCGGATAGGCACCATGGATGGGTTCAAACAAGGCTGTGTGTTCCCCTATGGAGGCAGAGGCCAACAGGCCTATAGAGCCTGCAATAACACTGGCTTCGTCTGAAAGGATGTCTCCAAACATGTTCTCTGTCAGTATCACATCGAATTGTGACGGGGCCAAGACCAATTGCATAGCGGCATTGTCAACATACAGTAGTTCCAATCGGACATCCGGATATTTTCTGGCGATTTTAATCACCTGTTTTCTCCACAAACGGGATGTTTCGAGTACGTTTGATTTGTCGACCAGGGTGAGTTTTTTTCGCCGGGTGCTGGCTGCTTTGAATGCCAGGTGGGTAATTCGGTTAATTTCTTTTGTGTGGTAACGACAGGTATCGGTGGCACTTTGTCCGTCATCGGCACTTTGTCCTCCAAAATAGATGCCTCCTGAAAGTTCTCGATAGATCACAAAATCTACCCCTTCGATGACTGCGGGTTTGAGATTGGAAGTGTGTGCGAGTGCACGATAGGTCTTTAGGGGGCGTATATTGGCGAACAGTCCCATGGCTTTCCGGAGTGAAAGCAGGCCTTGTTCTGGACGAATCTTGGCAGTGGGGTCTCTGTCGTATTTAGGGTCGCCTGCAGCACCGAAAAGTATGGCATCTGAATCAGCACAGATGCGAAGGGTTTCTTCCGGGAGTGGCTGTCCGTGCTGGTCCATGGCCACGGATCCAATCAAGCCCTTTTGATAGCTAAAAGTATGTTGGTATTTCTGGGCGATAGCCTCCAAGACCTTGGTGGCTTGTTGAAGCACTTCCGGTCCTACGCCATCTCCAGGCAAAAGAGCGATTTTTAAATCCATAACAGGTCTGATTTAGGGTCCTCCCCTGATTTTATAGACCAAGATACCCATTTCATTCGAAATGGATTTATAAGCTGGGTCAATTAGTCAGCGGTGCTCGTTTTCTTGATGTGATTCAATGTCATCAATCGGTGAATATCATCATCCATTACCTCTTTTTGACGATCGGCAAACTTCAGGAATTGCGGGTAGATATCATCCAGTTCAATCTTGGTCAGTTCGTAACCAATTTTTTTGGCCCGGTAGGCCAGGGCAGCCCTTCCACTTCTCGCCGTCAGTACGATCGAAGAGGCGGTTACCCCCACTTTGGCTGGATCGATGATTTCATAGGTTCCCCGGTTTTTAATCACCCCATCCTGGTGGATGCCCGAGCTGTGTGCAAAAGCATTTTCACCCACAATGGCCTTGTTTGCTTGTACCAACATACCCATATGTTCCTGTACCATACGGCTGGTATCAAATAGTAGCTCGGTGTTGATGGCCGTATCCAAGCCAATGGTTGGGTGTTGTTTCAGAATCATCACTACCTCTTCCAGGGCAGTGTTACCGGCCCGCTCACCAATACCGTTGATGGTACATTCGATTTGGCGGGCACCGTTCTGTATTCCGGCAATGGCATTGGCAGTAGCCAGTCCCAAATCATTGTGGCAGTGGCAGGAGATGGTAACCTTCTCTATACCGGTGACGTTCTCTTTTAGGTATTTGATTTTTTCGCCGTATTCATCTGGCAGGCAATAACCGGTGGTGTCCGGAATGTTTAGTACTGTAGCGCCCGCCTTGATAACTTTTTCCAACACACGGGCCAGGTATTCATTGTCTGTTCTACCCGCATCTTCTGCATAAAATTCAACATCTTCCACAAATTTTTTCGCATAGGCGACCGCTTCATAGGCCCGTTGTTTAATTGCGTCCTGGGTAGACCTGAATTTGTAGGTGATATGCGATTCCGATGTGCCAATTCCGGTATGTATTCTCGGTGTTTTGGCTAATTTTAGCGCTTGGGCCGCTACCTCAATATCCTTTTGATTCGCCCTGGTAAGCCCGCAAACAGTTGCGTTCTTAACCAATTTGGAGATCTCAACTACCGAATTAAAATCGCCGGGGCTTGAAATGGGAAATCCCGCTTCGATGACATCGACCCCTAACAGGTCTAGTCGTTCTGCAATGGCCAGTTTTTGTGCAGTGTTCAATTTACAACCCGGAACTTGTTCGCCGTCCCGCAAGGTGGTATCAAAAATTTGGACACGATTTTTACTCATTATTGATTTTTTTTTATCACATTTGGAATTCAAAAATATACCTATCATCCATTCAACATTTGCTGTAAAGCATGCCGTTTACTATGCTCAAGTGTGTTTGAGCTAGTTTAAACAGCTGAAAAACAGTCTTATAAAAATATTTTGGTTACAATGGCTATTGAACAAAAAGACGCGCTTTTTACCTTGATAAAGTCCCTGTCCAAATCGGAAAAGCGACAGTTTAGGCTCTATGTAGGTCGTTTGGGTGGTAACAGGGAGGCAAATTTTATCTCTTTATTCGATTTGCTCGATAAGTCAAGTTCTTATGACGACGCCCTTATTCTGAAGAAGACAAGTATTAAGAAACAACAGATTTCCAATACAAAAGCACATCTTTACAAACAGATATTGGTGAGTCTTCGTTTCAATCCCGTGCACCAGAATATACGGTCACAGATCAGGGAACAATTTGATTTTGCGGCCATTTTGTATAGTAAAGGGCTCTACAAACAGAGTCTTAAGATCCTGGACAAGGCCAAAGACCAAGCGCTAAAGAACAGCGAAAACAACTTGGCCTATGAGATTGTCGAGTTTGAGAAGGTTATAGAATCACAGTATATTACCCGGAGTATGAGCAACCGGGCAGAGGCACTCTCTTCGCAGGCCCGGAACTTGAGCGAGCAAAACACCCTTATTAGTAAATTGTCCAACCTGTCCCTGCAGTTGTACAGTTTATTACTCAAAGAAGGCTATGTCAAAAATGATGAAGATTCCAAAAAGGTAACGGCCTATTTTGAGGAGCGATTGCCCGACTATCAAATCGATCAGCTCGGTTTTAGGGGGCGCTTGTTTCTGTACAAAGCCTATTTGTGGCACAGTCTGATACTGCAGGATTTTGTCTCGAGTTTTAAATTCGCCCAAAAATGGGTCGATCTTTTTGAGAAGTATCCGCAGATGAAAATGCAGAATCCTGTTTTTTACCTGAAAGGGGTCAACTACCTATTAGAGTCATTGTACCTGATAAAGCACAAGACCCGCTTCAACAATGTGTTAAAGACATTGGAATCTGATATTGAAGAAGAAAACATTGCCCTCAATGAAAATACCCGTACCCTCACCTTTCTCTACCTCAACCAGCACCGCTTAAACCTCTATTTCCTAGAAGGTCGTTTTACGGAAGGACTGTCTTATGTGGAAACGTTGATAGCGGAGATTCGCTTGTACAGTGCAAAGATCGATGAACACCACATCATGGTTTTCTATTACAAAATTGCCTGTATGTATTTTGGGGCTGGTAATAACAAGGCTTGTATTGACTTTGTGAAAAAGATTATCTACAACAAAGACCTCAGGATGCGTGAAGACCTACTCTGTTTTTCAAGGGTATTGAACCTGGTGGCGCACTACGAGGCAGGTTTGGACTACCATATTGAAAAATTGATTGTCTCTACCTATAAATTCCTCCTTAAAATGAATGATTTTAACCAGGTACAGCAAAAGATGATTGCTTTTATAAAAAAATTGAGTGGCATCTATCCGCAGGACCTTAAAAAGGAATTTGTCAACCTTCACAAAGCGCTTAGCCAGCTCGACGATCATCCTTATGAGAAACGCGCTTTCCTCTACTTAGATATTCTCTCTTGGCTCGAGAGTAAAATACAACTGATTCCAGTCGAAACCATTATACAGCAAAAGGCGGAAAAAATGCTTAAATAATTGTTGGCTTCCTATCCTTATTTTTTCCCGAAGGCTACTGTCCTGTCTACGAAATAGGCCGATAGTCCTTGCTTTTAAGGTTTTATTCACGTCTTTACCAAGGTTTTTTTTACAGATAATCGTTGTAAAAAATACCATCGTAATCGTTTTGAAGTCAGTGATTTATATTAAATAAATAGAAAATGAGTATTGTAAAAAAATCAAACGCTGGTCTATAAAAATGAATTCGACATCTAAATTTGCGACTGTTTCAACAAAACAAAACGGAATGGGTTTTATTTTGTGAAAAGAACAGGCTTTTTAACATATTGATTGAAATAATGCAATTAAACAAATACAGCAAACGCGTTACCCAGGATCCGACACAGCCAGCAGCACAGGCCATGTTATACGGGGTGGGATTGTCAGAAGAAGACATGAAGAAACCCCAGATAGGCATTGCCAGCACCGGTTATGATGGCAATCCCTGTAATATGCACCTCAATGGGTTGGCAGTCAATATAAAAGAAGCGGTCAATGAATTAGATCAGATAGGCTTGGTATTCAACACCATTGGCGTTTCTGACGGAATCTCCATGGGTACATCAGGGATGAACTATTCACTGCCCTCTCGTGACATCATTGCTGATTCAATGGAGGTGGTGATGAATGCACAAAGTTATGACGGCTTGGTAGCCGTGGTGGGTTGTGATAAGAATATGCCGGGAGCCATTATGGCCATGTTGCGCCTAAACCGCCCTGCCCTTATGGTCTACGGAGGAACCATTGCCTCTGGTAATCATAAAGGGAACAAGTTGAACATCGTTTCTGCCTTTGAGGCCCTGGGTCAGAAGATCGCTGGAAACATTAGCGAGGAAGAATACAAAGAGATTATCAAGAGTGCCATCCCTGGCGCAGGGGCCTGCGGAGGTATGTATACAGCCAATACCATGGCCTCTTCCATTGAAGCCCTGGGCTTTGCACTGCCTTATAATTCCTCTAT
>JASMME010000098.1 GCA_030748365.1 Lutibacter sp. | reverse complement strand
TAGCCTGAAATAGAGATAGAATTGAATTTTGGTAGGTGTTCACTGGTGTATTTAAAAATATCGGCAATGATTTTCATTGAAGGGCCCGGTGGATAGATATAGGTATTCCTTACCATAAACTCCTTCAATATGTCGTTTTGGATTGTTCCCGATAAGGAGATGGGATCTACGCCTTGTTCTAGTGCAGCTACAATATAAAAAGCCATGATTGGTAGTACGGCCCCGTTCATGGTCATGGAAACAGACATTTTGTCTAAAGGGATCTGATCGAAAAGTATTTTCATATCCGCTACAGAGTCTATGGCTACCCCTGCCTTGCCAACATCTCCCTGTACCCGTTCGTGGTCTGAATCATAGCCGCGGTGGGTAGCCAGGTCAAAGGCTACGGAAAGTCCTTTTTGACCTGCCGCGAGGTTTCTTCTGTAGAAGGCATTGCTTTCCTCTGCTGTAGAAAAACCGGCGTATTGCCGAATGGTCCAGGGGCGTTGTACGTACATGGTCGAGTAGGGGCCACGCAGGTTTGGTGCCATACCAGCCACATAATTTTCATGGTCAAACAGCGGATTTTTTTCCTGTTGAACGGCGATGTCTAGTGCTGAAAAATCTTTACGCTTCATCCTTGATTCTTTTTTGTTCCCGTGTTTCCGACAATCGTTTGGGCAAGATGGGCGCGATCAGGGTTTTTTTTGGGTTTCTTGGTAAAAACGGATTTTTTTCCAAAGCACCTTTCATACGCTCATCTGCACGGATGTATTTGTTTGTTCCCACCAGGATTTGCTCATTGGCCTCAAAACGCGTCTGTTCTTTTTGGGCATTCTCCGCAATTTTTCGTTGGATGGTTCCTGTGTGTAATTGTTGGAGGAAGCCCCCACTTTTTTCAATGTCCTTGAAAATAGCCAGTGCTTTTTCTGCAATTTGCTTGGTAATGGATTCAATATAATAGGCATTCCTACTAATTTCCTGTGCATTCTTGAAATAACTTTCTTCCTTGAGGATTAGCAATTGATTCCTTGAAATTCGCTGGCCAAACTCGTTTTCCTCGTGAAAGAGTATGTCGTAGGGGCTGTTGGCAACCGTATTGGCCCCTCCCAACAGGGCACTCATACTTTCGGTAGTGCTTCTCAGCATATTTACGTTGTAGTCATACAAGGTTTTATTGCGCAAACTGGGGCTGGCAAAAATGGGGACGTCTGTCTCTGTATGGTAGCTTGTTAAGACAAGATTATACAGATAACGCAAGGCCCTAAGTTTTGCTATTTCAAAGAAATAATGGCTGCCCATAGCCACATTAAACTGAATTCTGGCGGCTACTTCGCTGCCGAACCTTGTCAGGTATTCGTTTGCATGGGCCAGGGCATAGGCGACTTGTTGCACCGTATTGGCTCCAGCATTTTGATAGAGGTCACTGTTAACCGAAAGGAGATGCCCGGACGGGGCTCTTTGAAGACAGCCTTCAAGTATCTTGAAATCCCCACGCATTGACTGAAACCAGTTCCCGCTTTTTACTAGGTTTCCCACCACATCGAGGTTGTAAAAGACCTGTTCGTCTCGTAGCAAGTTTTGCAGTTCCTCTACAAATGTTTCTGAAAGGAAGGTCAATTGTAGGTGAAAGGGAACCCCTTTGCCCAATAGCCCCTTAAAGAGCGTTTCGATGTCAAAGGGAGCGGTTGCTATAAACTTTAGGGCATCTGCCCCTTTTTCAAGGGCATTTAGCGCCCTTTTTTGGGCGGTTGTTTCGTTTGTGATGCGTATCTGTTCACAAATGGCAACACCACTTTTTGTCGGAGGGACTTCTACTTTTTCAAAGGTGTCTGAATGATAAAAGGGTTTAATTGTAATGCCTTCATCAGTTGCTGTCAGGAGGGTACTGTTATAATCAGCTCCTTTTAGGTCAAATTGAATCTTTTGTTTCCAGGCTTTGGCTGAACAAGGTTCAAAATCGTTTGTCAATAAACTAGGGTTGCTCACGGCTATTAGGAGATAACGATTAAAAATATTTTTTTACAACAGGGTTTTCTCTTTCCTGGTATCAGGACCGCTGAGTCCTTATTTTTCCAAGGAGTCATACGCAATGATAAAAACCGCTTCATGTTCTTTTTTCATATGGTATTTTTCCCGGGCAAAAGTTTCGAGTGCTTCCTGGTCATTTAATTTCTCTATCAGTGCTTTGTCCTGTTCGATCTGAGATTTATAATAGTCTTTTTCCCGTTCGAGTTTGTCAATCTCCTTGTTGAATTTTAGTTGGGTTAACCAGGAGTTTTCGTCAAAAAAAGTCATCCAAACAATAAAAAATACAAGCGTGACCATATAGCGATTTGTCATCAGTTTGATCAGGGGCTTGTTTTTTAATTGCTTAAAGGTCATTACTTAGAGTTTCTCACAAATAACCGCCCTGACAATATCCACAGCCACGTTGTTGTAACGATCGTTGGGTATGATGATGTCTGCGTAATTCTTTGTGGGTTCAATAAATTGCTGGTGCATAGGCTTAAGTGTCTTTTGGTACCTTTCCAGGACCTCGTTCACATCCCGGCCGCGTTCCTCGATGTCTCGTCTGATACGTCGTATCAGACGTTCGTCTGCGTCTGCATGTACAAACACTTTGATATCGAACAGGTTCCGCAGTGATTGGTTGTTAAAGATCAGGATGCCTTCCACAATCAGTACTTTTCTAGGATGTGTTTTCAGGGTATCTTCTACCCGGTTGTGTGTGACAAAAGAATAGACTGGTTGTTCGACAACCTGCCCCTTTTTGAGTTCGGTCAGGTGTGCTACCAGCAAGTCAAAATCGATGGCATTTGGGTGGTCAAAGTTTATTTGACTACGTTCCTTATAGGAAAGTCCGTCTGTTTTTTTGTAGTAGGAGTCTTGTGAAATCACACAAACCTCCTCGTTTGGAAGTTCGTGTAATAGCTGATTGACAACGGTGGTTTTACCACTTCCGGTACCGCCTGCAATTCCGATGATCAACATAGAAAGTCTTTTTAACCAATACAAATTTAATCATTCTCGGGTTTCGGAAAGCTGATCGGGGTTATTTTTTACCATTTTTTTACTTATACGCCCTCATCAATAAGAAGTTTCCTGTTTGTTAGGCAATTTTTCAGCGTCGTTGGTCAATCAAATAACCGTCCGAATAAGATGATTATTTAGTACCTGTAATTTGTAATTATTTGTAAGTTTACAAGGTAGAACCAAGTTATCTTATCTATGGAATTATACCCGCTTAAATTTCAACCCCGCTATCACTATAGAATATGGGGAGGTAATAAGCTTTCAAGTGAATTGAACAAGGACTGTCAGGAAGCTTCTATAGGGGAATCCTGGGAGATATCCGATGTGGAAGGAAATGAAACAGTGGTTGCTGAAGGGGCCTTGGCAGGCCATAGCCTCAAAGCGCTGATACAATCCTATACTGTAGACTTCGTCGGGAAAAATGCCTACCAACAATTTGGTGATGACTTCCCCCTACTCATCAAGTTTATCGATGCGGCAAAGCCCTTGTCAATACAGGTGCACCCCGATGATGAACTGGCCCGCAAACGGCACGACTCCTTTGGGAAAAATGAGATGTGGTATGTAATGCAGGCTGATCCCGGTGCTGAATTGATTGTCGGTTTTAACCAAGTGGTTACCAGGGATCAGTATATCCAACACCTAGAAGATGGGACAGTCACCGATCTGTTGAATACAGAAAACGTTTCCAAAGGAGACACTTATTACATTCCCACAGGCCGGGTACATGCGATTGGAGCGGGTGTGTTGTTGGCTGAAATTCAGCAAACCTCCAATGTCACTTACCGAATCTATGATTACGACCGGGTAGATATCACTACTGGCAATAAAAGGGCACTCCATACTGAGCTGGCCCTCGACGCGATTGATTTTACACCCGCGGAACACTATAAGACGTCTTATGATAAGACGCCGAATACTGCCTCTAAACTGGTTTATTCACCCTATTTCAGGACTGCCATCCTGCCACTGACGGGGCCGCTTGACAGAGACTACTCATCCCTCGATTCATTTGTTATCTATATATGTGTGGAAGGTAGTCTCGACCTTATTTACAAGGATCAGGTCTATCACCTAAAACTCGGTGAAACCCTCCTGTTACCCGCTTCTATTGACCGGGTTAGCTTACAAAGTACGGAGGCAGTAATCCTGGAGGTTTCTTTGTGAGTATTTGATTTTTCAAAGCTACCGATCCTTTAAGCAAAGGGCTTTTCTTATTACAGAATACCTAGCTATTAAAAAGTGGAGAAATCAGGCCATTACAAACCCTTATACTTCCATTATTAAAAATTATAAACAATGCTGTTTTCTTCTGGTGAATTCCTATAAATTAGCGGCAAAATAAAGATACAATTATGTCTGAAGAGATTGAAAAAATTAAATGCCTAATCATCGGTTCCGGACCGGCGGGCTATACCGCAGCCATTTATGCTGCCAGGGCAGATCTGAAGCCAGTGATGTACACAGGTATGCAAATGGGCGGTCAGCTAACCACTACTACTGAGGTAGACAATTTTCCCGGTTATCCCAAGGGCACTGATGGCACTGCCATGATGGAGGATTTGAAGGCCCAGGCAGAGCGCTTTGGGACTGAGGTTCGTTTTGGGTTGGCCACCGAGGTATCGCTTAGCCATGAGGTAGGGGGGCTGCACCGGGTGTCTATAGACGGCGCAAAAACCCTTGAAGCAACCACCGTCATCATCGCTACAGGCGCCACGGCAAAATACCTTGGATTGGAAAGCGAACAGCGGCTAATTGGCGGGGGCGTTTCTGCCTGTGCGACCTGTGATGGTTTCTTCTATAAGGGACAGGATGTGGTTGTCATAGGGGCGGGTGATACAGCGGCCGAAGAAGCGACTTACCTGGCCAATATTTGCAACAAAGTAACCATGTTGGTTAGAAAGGATTATATGAGGGCTTCCAAGGCCATGCAACACCGGGTCGACCACACTTCCAATATTGAGGTGTTGTTCAATACTGAGCTCGAAGAAGTATTGGGCGATCAGGTAGTAGAAGGGGTGCGTGTGTTCAACAATACCACCGGAGAAAAGCAACAAATAGCTGTTACTGGTGTGTTTGTCGCCATTGGTCACCAGCCCAATACCGACCTCTTTAAGGGGGTGTTGGATATGGACGATACAGGGTATCTGATTACCCAAGGAAAAACCACCAAGACCAATCTTCCCGGGGTTTTTGCGGCCGGTGATGTGCAGGATAAAGAATACAGACAGGCAGTGACGGCTGCAGGTACTGGCTGTATGGCTGCCCTGGATGCCGAACGATACTTGGGCTCTTTGCACTAAGATGAGAATGTGAAATACGTAATTCGGGAAGGTTTTTTATGGGAATCTTTCAATCTTGCCCTTTTTCAAAAATGAATTACTAAATCTTTCCCTGATAATTTGCACAGTTAAAAATCTGTGTTAAATTTGTCGAACAGAGATGAACAAATTCATAGTACATACAGACTGGTGGTGGAACTCCTTTTTTACAAAAAGCGAGAAGTAACCCCTGTTATCCATTACAGTATACCACAAAAGGACTTATCGCACGATAGGTCCTTTTTAGTTTTAACTGTTGTGTGTTCACGACGTTTATTTATTGTTTTCAAGTATGGCTTCAGGATTTGTTTTGCTAGTTTGTGTTCCTGACATGTTTGGCGTGTTTCATGGTATATGGTTTTAGTTG
>JASMME010000097.1 GCA_030748365.1 Lutibacter sp. | reverse complement strand
CCGCCCGGTAACTTCCTGATTCACTTACGTAAGTTCCAGTCGCCATTTCAGCCAATTTGTGTTGGATAGCACCAAATTGGGCGATGGGTGTTTTAAACTGAACGCGTTCCGTAGCATATTTCACCGCTTCGGTGGTTACCCTTCGACAAGCGTCTATACAAGCAGCGGCTAATTTGATACGTCCTACGTTCAGAGAGTTTAAGGCAATTTTGAAACCCTTACCCCTCTCTGAAAGCATGTTTTCAACAGGGACCTTTGTGTCGTTGAAAAATACTTGTCGGGTAGAAGAGGCGTGGATACCCAGTTTGTTTTCTTCCTCTCCTAGGGTGATGCCATTGGGGTTTTCCGAATCGTATTCTACGATAAAGGCAGTAATATTCTTATCATCTTCAATCCTAGCAAAGACGATCATCAGGTTGCAAAAACCAGCATTACTGATCCACATCTTCTGTCCGTTAATGGCATAGGTTTTCCCATCTTCAGAGAGTGCAGCCTTGGTTTTTCCTGAATTGGCATCACTTCCTGCACCAGGTTCGGTTAGGCAATAAGAGCCAAACCACTCGCCCGATACCAGTTTGGGGATGTATTGTTCTTTTTGCGCTTCCGTTCCGTAGAGTAGGATAGGCATGGTGCCGATACCTGTATGGGCTCCGTAAGCTGTGGCCAGTGATCCCGATGATCCAGAAATGTAATCGCATACCAGCATGGTGGATACAAAGCCCATACCCATGCCCCCGTAGGCTTCCGGTACTGAAATTCCCAATAAGCCCATATCGCCGATTTGCTGCATGATCTCTTTGGTAAAGCCATAGTCCTTTTTTTCAAAACGCTCCCTGTTTGGCCATACTTCGCGGTCGATAAATTCTTTAATCGCTTCCCGCATCATGCATTGTTCTTCCGTTAATTCTTCAGGGATAAAGACAGTGTCACTGCTGGTATCCTTGATTAAAAATTCTCCTCCTTTGATGTGATTTTTCATAGTATAAATTAGTTTAACAGTTCATAAATTCCTGCAGCACCCTGTCCTGCACCTACACACATGGTTACCATACCGTACTGCTGTTTTCTTCGTCGCATTTCGCTGAAGAGTTGAACGGACAACTTGGCACCGGTACAGCCCAGTGGGTGTCCAAGCGCAATGGCACCTCCATTGACATTGACAATGTCCTGATTGATGTCCAATTCGCGTAAGACTGCCAGTGATTGTGAGGCAAAGGCCTCGTTCAATTCAATCAGGTCAAGGTCTTTCATGGCCAATCCGGCTTGTTTCAGGGCTTTCGGAATGGCTTTTACCGGGCCGATGCCCATAATACTTGGGGGGACACCTGCTGCGGCAAAAGAAACCATACGCGCTACGGGCTCCAGCTTCAGTTCCTTGACCATTTCCTCACTCATGACCAACAGGAAAGCGGCCCCGTCACTCATCTGAGAGGCGTTTCCGGCCGTAACACTTCCACCTTGGGCAAATACGGGGCGTAATTTTCCCAGTACTTCGGTAGAAGTTCCTTTTCTGGGACCTTCATCTTTATTGACGGTGTAATTCCGTTGCTGTTTTTTACCTGTTTCGTCGAGGAAGACTTGTGAAACTTCTATGGGGGCAATTTCAGCGTCAAACTTTTGCTGAGCCTGGGCTTCTAGGGCCTTCATATGAGACTGGTAAGCAAAGGCATCCTGGTCTTCCCGGGAAATCTTGTATTGTTGTGCGACGGCTTCTGCAGTCAGTCCCATACCCCAGTAGTAATCTTCGTGCCCTTCCTTGGCTGACTGGTAGTTTGGGACGGGGCGGTAACCACCCATGGGAATATAACTCATGCTTTCCACGCCGCCGGCAATGATACAATCAGCCATACCGGCCTGTATCTTGGCTGCAGCAATGCTGATGGTTTCGAGTCCTGAGGCGCAATAACGATTTACGGTCATGCCCGGAACGTCTTCTATCTTTAGGCCCATCAGTGAGATCAAACGGCCCACGTTCAGCCCTTGTTCAGCCTCCGGCATGGCATTTCCGACGATAACGTCATCAATCCTTTTCTTGTCGAGTTGCGGGAAGTCTTTTAGTAAATAGTCAATGGTTTCTGCGGCCAGTTCATCAGGTCTTTTAAACCTGAACAGGCCTTTAGGCGCCTTTCCAACGGCGGTTCTGTATCCTTGTACGATATAGGCTGTTTTCATCTTTCTTATTTTGTTGATTAGATCAGATGAAATTTACCAATGGTCTGTCGGTTGGTTTCAACCTACTGACCTTGGCTCATTTCACAGGTTTAGTTTCTTAGGGGTTTACCAGTTTTTAACATATGCTCGATTCGTTCCAGCGTTTTACGCTCGGTCATCAAGCTCATAAAAGCTTCACGCTCTAGGTCTAGCAGGTATTGCTCTGTTACCATGGTAGGTTCAGAAAGGTCACCGCCGGCCATTACATAGCCTAGCTTATTGGCTATTTTCTTGTCGTGTTCAGAGGCATATCGTCCTTTTTCAAGGCTGTCAGTACCTACCAGGAACATACCCAGTGCTTGTTGTCCGTATACCAGTGCTTTTTTAGTGGCTGGTTGGGTATAACCATCTTCTAGCATCTGTATGGCATGACGCTTGGCGGTGGCTAATTGACGTTCTTTGCCAACAACCACGATGTCCTTGTGTTCTTTTAAGAAACCAAGTCCATAGGCTTCTGCTGCCGAGGTAGACACCTTTGCAGTGGCAACATTGATAAAGTAGTTGCGGAGTTTGTTTAATTTTACATCGTCTTTGAGTACCCCTTCTGAGGCCCTGACGGCCATTTCTTTGGAACCAGCTCCTCCTGGAATGATACCTACACCGAATTCGACCAGTCCCATATAGGTTTCTGCTGCTGCAATAACCTTGTCGGCGTGCATACTGAATTCACAGGCACCTCCAAAGGTAAATCCGTGAGCGGCTAATAGGGTCGGGCAGGATGAGTAACGCATGCGCATGACGGTATCCTGGAAATATTTTACAGAAAAATTGAGTTCGTCGTATTCCTGTTCCACGGCCATCATAAAGACCATGCCTAGGTTGGCTCCTACAGAGAAGTTGGCCGCCTGGTTGCCCAGTATGACCGCCTCGTAGTCTGTTTCAGCCAGGTCGATACCTTTATTAATGGCTTGTAAGACCTCTCCGCCCAGGGTGTTCATTTTGGACTGAAATTCTACGTTTAATACCCCGTCACCCAAATGTTGGATGGCAGCCCCTGAATTTGACCAGATGGTCTTGGTTTCCCGGATGGTGTCAAGGATGATAAAACTGTCTTGACCCGGAATTTTTTCCATTGTTTTTTTAGGAATGTCATAGCAGTATTTTTTACCTTCTTTTACAGCGTAAAAAGACGGGTGGTCGCCGTTTTGCATTTCGGTAATCCAGTCAGCTACGGGAATATTTTCCGCCTGCATAAGTTCGATCCCTTTTTCAAGTCCAATGGCATCCCAGATTTCAAAAGGTCCATGTTCCCAACCAAAACCAGCCTTCATTGCATCGTCAATTCGGTACAGTTCATCAGAAATTTCAGGAATACGGTGCTGTACATATCCGAACATGCCAGCGAAGTTCTTTCGGTAAAACTCGCCTGCTTTGTCCTTCCCTTTGATCAGTACCTTAAAACGGTCAATGACCTTGTCAATACTTTTGGTCATCTCAAGGGTGGCAAAGGATACCTTTTTAGCCGGGCTATATTCCAGGCGCTCTAGGTCTAAGGATAAGATGGTTTTTTTACCATTCTCAACAGCTTTTTTATAAAAGCCCTGTTTGGTCTTACTCCCCAGCCATTTGTTCGCTACCATGGTATGGATGAAGTCAGGAAGTTCGAACAGGTGATTCGAGGTGTCTTTTGGACAGTTTTTATGCAGTCCGTTGGCCACGTGTACCAGGGTGTCTAGTCCAACGACATCTACGGTTCTAAATGTAGCAGATTTTGGCCTTCCAATTACCGGTCCGGTCAATTTGTCTATCTCTTCGACGGTCATGCCGAGTGCTTTTACCTGGTGAAACAGGCTAAAGATTCCGAAGGTACCGATACGGTTACCGATAAAAGCGGGGGTGTCCTTGGCCAGTACAGATGTTTTTCCTAGAAATTTCTCCCCGTACATCAATAAGAAATCCGTGATTTCTTGTTTGCAGTCTGGTCCTGGAACCACTTCAAAGAGTTTTAGGTATCTCGGAGGATTGAAGAAATGAGTGACTGCAAAGTGTTGGCGAAAGTCCTCACTTCTACCTTCATTCATAAATTGGATTGGAATCCCGGAGGTATTGGAGGTAACCAGTGTGCCCGGAGTACGGTATTTTTCAATCTTTTCAAATACCTGTTGCTTGATGTCGAGTCGTTCTACCACCACTTCCATGATCCAATCAACTTCTTTGATCTTTGACAGGTCGTCTTCTAGATTACCGACGGAGATACGATCCGCAAATTGCTTGTCGTAGAGCGCAGCTGGTTTTGATTTTAAGGCCTTTTGTAAGCTGTCGTTCACCAGCCTGTTCCTGAAAACTTTGTCATCGCGTGTAAGTCCTTTTGCCTTTTCAGCATCGTTCATTTCAAAGGGAACAATGTCGAGTAACAATACTTCCACACCAATATTTGCAAAGTGACATGCAATCCCAGACCCCATGATTCCTGAGCCGACGACTGCCATTTTTTTGATTGGTTTTTTCATTTATTTATTGTTGTTTTATTAATTAGGTCAGGGGGCATTCTTTGAGGAGTCCATCTCCATATAGGCTTGCCACTAGTTCCTTCACTGTTTGTGGTTCTTAAATTATAGGTTCAGACCTTCTACCTTTATTGTCGCGTCTGATTATTGGTGTTAAATATTTTTTGGTTGTTGATTAGGGTATTGATAGTTTGTGTTACTTCAAAGAAATGTTCGATTTTTTCTGCGGTGACATATTGCCTGACGGTTTCGTTAAAGAGAATGACGGATTCCCGGGAAGTATTTCTTTTCATTTTTCCAAACTCGGTAAGCTTGATCAGTACACCCCGCCCGTCATCTGGATTTTTTTCCCGGTAAATAGCGCCCTTTTCCTCCATACTTTTCAAGATCCTAGACAGGCTGGTAGGTTCCATGCCCATTTGAGGACCCAATGAAGTGGAAGGGGTGCCGTTCTCCATATCGATATTCAACAGGACAAAGCCCATAGCCATGGTGCTATCGTGCTTGATTGCCTGTTCATTGTACATTTTAGCAACCGCTTGCCAGGTGGCTCTTAAGGCATGGTCAATAGTTTGTTCTTTTTGCATTCTCCAAAGATATAAAAAAATACTATGCATGCATAATAAAAAACAAAAAAAGTCATTGTCCACAGAAAATCCTTGCTTTTATAGAAAAAAAAAGATATGTTTAGGTGTCGAACGTTAAATTGATTTAGTAGGTATGAGTAAAGTGATAGAATTGATAGGGAAGGTCATTATTCAGGAACATATAGATACGATAGACGTACATAAAATTCCCAGGACTTTTGTGGTCAATGTTCCGGACCCTTATAAGTCTTACTACAGTCGATTTACGGATATACACAAGCCGGTTTCTATTATCTTTATCACCAAAACACTCAATTCTTTTGAAAAGATTTTGCGGGTTACTCAAAATATCAATAAAACCTATGATTTGCATTTGGACGGTGCCAAATGCGAGGTTAAAATGGGTTCCAAAAAGTTGCATGGGGTTCGCTTGAAGGGCATTGACCACTACCCAGACATTCCACAGAT
>JASMME010000096.1 GCA_030748365.1 Lutibacter sp. | reverse complement strand
AAGATATACTCTACAAAAACAGCCCCTGCCAACATAGAGGCAAACCAGCCAGAAACAGCCGTTACCACTGGATTCAAGGCGTTTTTCAGGGCATGGACCCTGATCACCCTGGCTGTAGAAAGTCCTTTGGCCCTAGCGGTCCTAATATAATCCTGACCCAAGACTTCCAACAAGGAGTTTCGCATAAGCTGAATAACCACGGCCAAGGGACGGATCCCCAGTACAAAAGAAGGCAATATCAAATGCTCCCAGGCCAGGTAAGTCTTGGTACCAAAATCGTCTACCTCATACAGGCTACCAGTCATATCGAGCCCCGTATAACGATGCCATACAAAACCGAAGAGCCAGGCCACCAGGATGGCTGAGAAAAATGACGGCAAACTCATTCCGAGGGTACTGAGCACCGCAATCATCCGGTCGACAAAGGTATCTTTGTACAAGGCGGAAAGAATGCCTAAAAAAATACCGACCAGGATGGCCAGGGTAATGGAAGAGAGGGCCAATACCGCCGTATTTGGCAAGGTTTCACCGATAACTGTTGTTACTTTTTTATCCGTTTTCTGAAAAGACCTCCTCAGGTACGGGTATTTAAGAACGACTACCCGGTCTCCCAACGTAAACAAGCGGGTAAATTGGTAGTTATTAGGGTTTAAAAAGGTATAATGCGAAGGATCCTTGTGGTGGATAGACAGGGGTGACAGGTCATTCAAATAATAGCCGTACTGGGTCATAATCGGTTGGTCAAAACCGTATTTTTTCCGGATAAGGGACAGCTGCTCGCTGTCTTCCCGCTGATCGAGCATCATCCTTGCCGGGTCACCGGGCAAGACGTTGAATAAAAAGAAAACAACCGTCAGTACCCCGAACAGGGTCAGGATTCCATAGCGTATTTTATGTAGCGTATAGCGCAGCAATCGGAATTATTTGATACAAAGATAGCGCAAACTATTAAAATGC
Organism: Lutibacter sp.; assembly: GCA_030748365.1. Classification (GTDB taxonomy): domain Bacteria; phylum Bacteroidota; class Bacteroidia; order Flavobacteriales; family Flavobacteriaceae; genus Lutibacter. The sequence continues at coordinate 4,816 of JASMME010000096.1, read as the reverse complement.
CTATTTTTGCCTAACTATTTACCCCTGCATATGAACAAACAGGCATTGATTACTCAGATTCGGTCCAAGAAATCCTTTCTGTGTATCGGGTTGGATGTAGACCTGGAGAAAATTCCGGAACACCTGCTACAAGAGGAAGACCCCCTCTTCGCCTTTAACAAGGAGATTATTGACGCTACACACGACCTGGCCGTGGCCTATAAACCCAATACAGCCTTCTATGAAGCCTATGGACTCAAAGGCTGGCAATCACTCGAAAAGACCATTCATTACCTAAACGAACAGTATCCAGAGCTCTTTAGCATTGCCGATGCCAAAAGGGGAGATATCGGCAATACTTCCTCCATGTATGCCAAAGCTTTTTTTGAAGACCTTTCTTTTGACGCACTGACCGTAGCGCCTTATATGGGAAGTGATTCGGTGGAGCCCTTTTTGGCCTATAAGGACAAGACCACTATCTTACTCGCCCTGACGTCTAATACAGGTGGCCTGGATTTCCAGGGGCTAGAGATCGACCAGGTCCCTCTTTATAAAAAAGTGCTCAATACGGCCCTGACCTGGAAGCATGCGGAAAACCTGATGTTTGTTGTGGGCGCCACCAAAGCCGACCACCTACAAGCCATCCGGAAACTGGTACCCGATCACTTTTTACTGGTACCAGGAGTAGGCGCACAAGGCGGCAGTCTGGAAGCAGTTTGCAAATACGGACTCAACAGGGAAGTGGGCCTACTGATTAACTCATCAAGGGGAATTCTCTATGCGAGCAAAGGGGCCGATTTCGCCACCGCCGCACGCCAAGAAGCCTTACGAATCCAGCAAGCTATGGAAAGCCTGTTGTCCAAAAAATAAGGGTAACTTACATTGTTATTACCTGACAAAACTATCCGTCTTCTGGTCATAACCATAAGGACAATGTTTGCAGGCACTTTTACAACAATACCCCCGCTTTAGGTGATATTGGGCTGTAAAAATGCGGTGGCCCTGCGGGCTAAGATAGAAATCGCCGTCTTCCAAAGGGCTTGTTTTGACTACACTGCGTTTTAATACAGTGCAGGTTTTGTTAGTTAGGCAATTTACTTAATTTCTTCAACTTCGATATAATCAGGACCACCATCAACCGGGTATCCATCAATCTTATGCCCAACAAGCGTTACATTTTGATTGACATAATCATCTAAGATTACTACACTGCTCCGTAAAGCATAACCCGATACGGTATGTGTTCCATATTGATAAGTAGTAACACCTTGCTTTTGAATGGTTCCTGTTATTTCAACCATAGCTGGATTTCCATCATCTGTATCACATGAAACTGCAGACAGACAAATGATTATCCCAACAAACAGAGATTTGAATAATTTCATGATTTTCTGTTATTTTAATACAACGATCCTAAACAATTCTTATTGGTCCTGAGGACCGTGTAAACTCCACGGGGTAAAAATACAACATAGAATCAACTTTATACTCCTACCCGGAATGGATATCGGGCAGGGTATAAAAACAGTACCTGTTGTTTACAATAGCTACCTATTATTTTCCAAGTATAAAGCTGTACGTTTCCCCCTCTTCGTCAGTACCTGTTAATGTCAGTGTATTCCCATCTCCGGAAATACCAAACGTCAAAGTCATTGTAAAACCAGGCGTTGAGTCATCTTTATTTGCACAATGGTCATAAGCACTTTGCTCAATAAGGGTAACCATGTCTTCAAAAACCGTATAGGAATAGCTGGCTGATACCACCAAGGGGCAAGCATCCTCCGAATTTTCACAGCCATCGTCCTCATAGGAATAGACCACTATTTTGGAGGAACTGATATCTAGATAGCCTTTCTTTTGACAGGCCGTCATAGTCAAGGTCTCTCCATCAACAACCTCTGATATAAAATACCACCTACCGAAAAAGGGATTGTCCGTTTCGGATTGTACCACCGTCACCGTCCTGGTGACAGGGCTGGCGGCATTACCGGCTGCATCGGCAACCTGGTAGGTGAGGGTATGATCGCCCAAGGTAGCCGTATCCACGGTTCCGCTCACCTCAATCGAGGCGCTCAAATCACCGTCTACATCGTCCGAAGCAGTGGCACCGGGATCATTAAATTCACTGTGCTGCTCAACGATAAGCGTCGCATCACCAGTGAGACTAATAACTGGCGCAGTAACATCCGCTGATTCCGTCGATTTCGGTGATTCCTTGGTACATTTGACGAACAGACATACCAATGAACATAGAAAGAGTGTTTTTTTCATAGCATTTTTTTATTCTTATAAACGTCTATACAACAAAAAAATTGTGTCAAAAAAAGTCACCCAAAAGTTATTACTGAATATACCTGTCAAAAAAATCCCCCTAAGAAATGATTCCTTAGGGGGATTGAGACTTTAAGATATTGAAAAAGCAACTCCTATTCAGAGGAACCAGGCGGGTATTTTGTCATGATTTCAGAGACAAATTCACGGATACGTGCTTCCTTTTTAGGCTTGTTCCCAGAGGTGACCAAAAAACCACTTCCGATACCCTGCCAGGCCAATGTCTTCTTACGGGCATCGATCAGATCGATAAAGAGGGTTCCCTCCGTATAGTTAGAAATATGGGTGCCAACATGTGGGCCGTAATACCAGGGGTACCAACCAGAATAATAACGGTCATTATGAACGGTTAACTTTTGACGGGATTTGGTGAAAATATTCACCAACAAATCGGGGGTATCGGATTTGGTAAACCCTTTTTGCAACAAAGCCTGTTCAATGGCTTTGAGTATCCTGCGCTTGTCAAGGTCTGAAATGGCTGCCTTGTCAATACCTTTCTTATAGAAAGCAAAGGTTCGGTAGGTCGAAAAATCAGCTTCGTTGTCATAATCCGTCGTTACCCTGACAGAGCCACAGGAGACTGCTACAAAAAGCAAGGCTACCCATAAAAATCTACATGCTTTCATCTGTATTATCATTAGTTTAAAACAATTCATCTAACAAGGCATCGTCCACTAGGTGGGGTAGGGTCACCTTTAGAGAAGGTTCCATCTCCATGGCTCTTTGGATGCTGAACATCGCTCCTTCATTCCTGGCCCAGTTCCTACGGGCAATCCCATTATTTACATCCCAGAACAGCATCCGCTTTAAACGGGTTGCTGCTACCTCACTACCATCAAGGACCATGCCAAAACCACCATTGATGACTTCTCCCCAACCAACGCCACCGCCATTATGGATGGAAACCCAAGTAGCCCCTCTAAAACTGTCTCCGATGACATTGTGAATGGCCATATCGGCTGTAAAACGGGAACCATCATATATGTTAGCGGTTTCCCGATAGGGAGAATCAGTACCAGACACATCGTGGTGATCTCGTCCAAGCACCACGGGTGCTGACAGAACTCCCTGTTGAATGGCCTTGTTAAAAGCCTCCGCAATTTTTATACGCCCTTCCGCATCTGCATACAGAATCCTGGCCTGTGAACCTACTACCAAATGGTTTTGCTGGGCGCCCCTAATCCACCGGATATTGTCGGACAATTGTTGCCGAATCGCTTCGGGCGCCGTTTTTAACATGGATTCCAATACGCTACAAGCAAGGGCATCGGTTGTCTCCAAATCAGCAGGATCTCCACTGGTACACACCCACCTAAAAGGTCCGAAACCATAGTCAAAACAAAGAGGTCCCATGATATCCTGTACATAGGAGGGATACCTGAAATCCTGGCCATTGGCAGCCATAATGTCTGCTCCTGCCCGACTCGCTTCCAGTAAAAAGGCATTGCCATAATCAAAGAAATAGGTGCCCTTGGACACGTGCTTATTGATGGCCCTTACCTGCCTTCTAAGACTTTCCTGTACCGCTTTCTTAAACGCTTTAGGCGCCGTTACCATCAGCTGGTTGGCCGCTTCAAAGGACAAACCTACGGGGTAGTAACCACCAGCCCAGGGATTGTGAAGGGAGGTTTGGTCTGAGCCCAAATCAACCAGTATACCGGCCCTATCGAAAGCTTCCCATACCTCCACCACATTGCCCAGGTAGGCAATGGAAACCACTTCCTTGGCGGCTTTGGCCCTCTGTACCCGTTCTACCAACTGCGCCAAGTCGGTGATTTTTTCATCGACCCAACCCTGGGACAACCGAATGGCTGTGATCTTCGGGTTGACCTCTGCACAAACCGTAATGCAACCGGCAATATTTCCTGCCTTGGGTTGGGCGCCACTCATACCACCCAGGCCAGCACTTACAAAAAGCTTACCGGCCAAACCTTCCCCAGCCTCAGCTATTTTGCGACCGGCGTTCAACAGGGTGATGGTGGTGCCGTGTACGATGCCCTGTGGCCCGATATACATATAACTGCCGGCTGTCATTTGCCCGTATTGGGTAACCCCCAGGGCATTGTATTTTTCCCAGTCTTGCGGACGGCTGTAATTCGGAATCATCATCCCGTTAGTGACCACTACCCTGGGCGCTTCAGGGTGGGACGGAAACAGCCCCATAGGATGTCCTGAATACATGACCAGGGTTTGCATATCGGTCATTTCACTCAGGTAACGCATGGTTAGTAGGTACTGTGCCCAGTTTTGAAAGACAGCGCCGTTTCCGCCATAAGTAATCAGTTCATGGGGGTGCTGAGCCACCGCAGGATCGAGGTTGTTCTGTATCATGTGCATGATGGCCCTGGCCTGGTCAGATTTGCCAGGATACTCGCTAATGGGACGAGCATACATGGTATAATCGGGACGAAAACGGTACATATAAATTCGGCCATAGGCTTTGAGCTCCTCGGCAAATTCTAAGGCCAATACCGGATGGTGTGCTTTGTCAAAATAGCGCAGGGCA
>JASMME010000095.1 GCA_030748365.1 Lutibacter sp. | reverse complement strand
GCATCCGCTGATAGCAGGTCAGTTAACTGACTACTATCGGACATGGAAATCTTAATAAGCCAGCCTTCCCCATAGGGATCAGTATTTACCTTTTCAGGCGCGTCTTCCAGCATTTCATTAAAAGTCATAACCTCCCCAGATAAAGGCATAAAAAGGTCCGAGACTGTTTTTACTGCTTCGACAGAGCCAAAAACCGCTTCACGGTCGAGATCTTCCCCCTCGGTGTCAACATCGACATAGACGATGTCTCCCAACTCTTTTTGGGCAAAATCGGTAATACCAACCACAGCGATATCCCCTTCGATTCTGATCCATTCATGGTCTTTGGTGTATTGTAGGTTTGTAGGTGTTTCCATTCTTTTCTTTGTATTATTGATTTCCTAAAATATACCTGACACTGATACCTGCGTTGACCGACTGCCGGGGAAACGTTGTTGAGATCGCATAGCTGGAAGCACTCTGATCAAAATAAAACGACGCAGACAAGTTCTTACGCAAGGCGTATTCCGCCAGGATTTTAACAGACAGCAAACGCTGGCCTCCAGTTACCTGGTCATTGTCCGTATCCAAGGCCCTGATTACCGTCTGATTGTCGCGCAAAGATACATCAGCTTTTACAGTTAAATCACCTTTCAACCTTGTTTTTTTTCCAGCGATACTGAGTCGTATGGGCAGGTCTTTGATTCGATAGCCAATACCGAGCACATATTCGACCCCAGCTATTTGTGTAATTGTATGGTTATTGAAATTAAGGGTAAGTCCCCTATCTCTGTGAATACTGCCCATAAAAGATACCGAATTCTTCATTTTCATATCTATTTTAATCAGTGGGGAGAATTCTTCGACCAGGTTGACATTGCCAAACAGGTGTTTCTGTTGGAAATTACCGGCAATGTCTGTCGTGGCATAGGGATCTTGTGGGTTATAAGACAAATTATTGCTGTAATTGGTTATGGAATACAGCGCCTGATAACCATGAGAAATGGAAAAATTTCTAAAGTGTTTTTTAAACCACTTCATTTTCATCAAGCCCCGGTAATTGAACTGCCAACCAGGAATTGGCACCTTACGAAAAGCTGTCAAAGACACTGTGGAGGCGTCAACCCCACTGTAAGCAGCCATAAAGGCCGGCAACATGACTTGCTGACTGTTGCTGCCAAAACCACTAATGGGCTGACCACTGGCGGCGGCCAGGCGGGCTGCAATCACAGCCCTGTTGGCTTTGAATTTATCAAAGTTGGCATCATTGCTGGTAAAGGTACTGCCCAACAGGTTGTAGTTCATGCTGAAATTTCCGTACTCATTGACAGGACTGTCTGCCAACAAGTCTTGGTTAAGCACATCTATCTGTTGTGCATTGTTACTGGTATAAGTTTTACTCCCCCTAAACGCTATGGACAAATCCTTTAGCGGCGCTACGGTCAGGTTCAGGTCCATTTTGCTCAGGTGGGTTTGGCTATAGGTCTTTAGGTAATAAGGATCGTTTTCACCACGGGAAACCAACCAACCGTTTTCCACCGCCCGTTGCAAAATATCCAATTGACTGCCAAAAACAAAGCCCAGGGTAGGCGCCATCGTATTGCCATGGGAGTGCCTGCCTAAGAAACCAACTTCAGGCAGGTAACCAGAGAGGTAGGTTCCATTGTTTTCCGTATAGTTAAACTTTGTCTTTTTAACAGCCGTCAACAATTTATACAAGCTTTGGGCAGCCTTTCCTTGAAAGAATTTTAGGTGCTTGCCCTTTTTCCTTTTCTTGGCCGATGACAGGCTCCGCGACTTCGCAAACAATCGTTGCAAGCCGATATTTCGATAGAACTTTTTAAAATCTAACTCTACCCCCAGGCTACTGGTATTGGCATTTTGTACTACGTTCCCCACTTGGTCTATATAGGACTGAGACCCTGCCTTCCAGTCAAAATCGGCGGTATAGGTATACTCGGATTTGACAAAATCCAGCAGGGGAAATTTAGAGAGGGGTAACTGATAACCGGCCGTTAAAGACTGGTGGTAATGTGCTGGCCTTCCAATGGTAAAAAACTTATCAAAAAGAGCGATTTCTTCCTCTTCGAACTGATCATAGGTATGGTGATTGGCCGCGTTAAAAGTAAGTTGCAATGACTGGGTTGGCTGATAGCCAATGGCATAATCCCAATCAAACAGGAAATGACGTTGCTTCAAGGTCGGTAGTTCAGGCAAACCAGCTACCAGCGTCCTGGAGCGTTGTTCACTGTAACGACGGGTAATGTTTGAGTTGACAGAAATGCTTGAAGGTAAGAGGTTGAAATTGATATCTTTGATAAACTTGAAATAGGTGTCGCTCAGCGAGTCTAGGTTTTTAAAGGGTTTGATTGACTTGGGCGCAAAACTAACGTTGTAATTGGCAGAGGCCCTGACCTGCTGATCTAGGTGTTTTTTCACATTGTAATCCCGGTGATACGCTTCGTTATAGGCATAGGAAACTGCAAAGTTTTCCAGGTCGTAAAAACGGGTTTTTTTGCGATTATCTGTCGATTGTTTCCTAACATTGATCAGGCTGATACTCCTCCGTTTGGTATAATCCCTGGCTTGTTGGCTGTTAGGATTGGTGTTGCGCGCATCATCGAACAATACATCTTGGTATTGGGGATCGTATTTCGGATCACGGACCTCTTCGGAGATGCTGAAGTTCAAGGGGGCTTGTACCCCCCATTTTTCAGGGAGCAAACGACCGACGTTTACATTGGTCACCAAGTCGTACAATTTGCTGTTCTCCTGACTTCTTTCATTGACCCGTTGCGCTATGCCTCCGAATCCTTGTGTTTGCATACTGCCTGTTACAGCTATATCTGCAAAGTCTGCTAGGTTGGCATCTGCCGTTACTACCGCGGCCCAGCCTCCTTGATCGTCAAAATCAGATACACGCATTTCATTGAACCATACCTCAGCACTTTGAGAAGTGCCAGAAACGTTCTTCAAACCTAGCATGATCGTATTGATATTGCCCAGGTTCGGATGCCCCTTTACCCTGATATCATAGCCCTCCAGGCCTTCAATGGGGGAAGGGGTTCCTAGAGATGGGTACAGCTGATTGGGCGCAATGCCCTGATCAAACCTAATCAGTTTCAGCTTGGCCAGGTGCTCCAATACCGCTGAAAGGTTGTTCTCTGTAGGCCATACCTCTGAACTCATGGCGGCACCAGCCGCTGAGACAACAAGGGACTTTTCGAGTTGGTAGTAGTTGTCATTCAGGTCACTTCCCAACCGAACAATGGCTGTTAGCTGACCATCCTGTACGGCTGGTTTTGACTGAACTGCCTCGGCGTGCAAGAATAATTTCAGTTTTTTATACATCCTAAGATCAACCGATACATTCTTATAAACAGCCCTGGTTTCTCCAGCAGGCAGTTCACTCACTTTTAAAGAGAGGCTCTGTTCATTTTGTCTTTGCAATCGGGTGTTACCCCTCAATACCTCCCGTTCTATCCCAGGAGGCAATACATAGGGTATGGGGGTCCTGTTTTCGTTCTCTTCTATACTGACCACCCCTGTCTCAAAGTTTTGAAGTTGGTTGGCGTTTAACGGCTGGGGAGGAACCACCGCTTCATCAAGGGTTTTGGTGTATCTTCTCCAATCACCACGTACCAGCTGTAATTCTCCAAACCGCAAAACCATTGGCATCTTAAAGTCGGTTAGGAACATCCGCATAAATCGTATGGATTGAAAACCTGATATACCGTTGATCACCTCCTCCGGGGCACTTAAAGGAATCCTGAATTGCAGCCATCTAAACGATTTTTCAGTGCCATCTTTCAAAGAGACCATAGCCGTTTTTTCATCGACAATGTGGTTCTGACCCACTACCAGGTCTTCTTTGTTGAGAGAAACCTTGTATTGAAAATAACTTTCAATCGCGTTCATGGTCTGGTCCTTGTCGATATCCTCAATATCCGGATAGGGCGTGGCGGCAGTTGGATAACTCTCCGGACTCAGGTTGTTGGTAGGGGAGTTTCCCTGGGGGTTGTTGTACTGCTTATAGCGTGTAAGTATGGAGGCGTTTTCAGCATCGTACTGGGCGCTCCTGAAATAACGGTAATTATCACTGGCCGGATCGGGACCGAAACCAGAACCAAATTGCTGCAATTCTTCATCGTCATTTAAACCGTCAAAGCCTACATCCTGTCGCAAGCGGGCTGAATCGCTGTCTCCAAACGCATACACCATGGATTGATTGGTCGGTATTTTTCCCCATATACTAGGGTCTGTTGTCTGCGTACTGAGCGGATCTTCTGGCAAGCCGTTCTCGTACATTTTCCGGCCGTCCTTTAAAAGGTCTTCTGAGATATTTCCGAGATTCACAAAGAGGCTGCCCACCTGATTGGACGGGTTAGATGGGTCTAGCCCTACAGGCAAGCCTTCTTCATGGGTGATGGAATAATGCTCGTAAGGGTCCATCAGCCAGAACTGGATATATTCTATGTTGGCCTGTTCAAAATCTGTGGTGGTCATCGGACGGGTAATCCCCGCCCATCTTTCCTCGGGATTGACAAAAGAGCCTGTAGCATCAACCTGATCGGTATCAAAATTATAGGGACCCCTTTCATGGGGGAAATAGGCCAGATCAAAGGTTGGAAGGATGTTGGATTGCATCAAATCCAGGTCTTGCTGGGGGAATAGTTCTTCGTACCTGATTCGCCTGACCTCCGCCCTGGAAAGTGCTGAATTATTGATGTTCCCGGGTTTTATTGAAGAACTACCGTAAAAGAGGGGGTCTATGGTATACCAAGCCAGTTTGGCCCGCTGATAGCCATAGGAAAGATCTGTGGCATTTCCGCCAAAATCAAACGAGGTTTGGTGTTGTGGCGTACTTGCCAGGTGCCATTGTTGGGTGGAGCGTATTTCAAGTGGAATCTGGGAGCCTTCAAAATCATCGACATAGGAAGTGGCCTCCTCCTCCTGATTGATGCCTTTGGAACTACCGGGTTGTAGAAAAGCGACATCCCCCCTGATTGAAATACTGGAAACCGCCGTTGTATTGATCGTGGGAATTTTATTGACCAGGCGGGTGAGCCAGGGAAGGTCTGTTCCATAGCTTGCATTCAGACCAACAATGGTATTGTTAAAAGGTTCCTGACCGTACAAAGCTTTTTGGGTAAGTGGCTTTTCGTGTAGGTTTAAAAAAGTCAGGCCGGCAAGCAACTTATCAGAGAACCGGTGTTCAAGGTCGAGACCTATAAATCGTTTTGTCTGCAGGTTAAAGGTCGCATTGTTCTCCACTGACACTTCGATGGGGGCATTGGAGGCTTCCAGTCCGGGATTGACAATTTGAACCCTTCCCATCTGATAATCTACGACATAGTCTACTCCTTCTATCAATTCTCTTCCATTGGAAGTAACCCTTACAGCGCCTTTTGGAACATTAAAGGCCCCCAGGGGAATCCCTGAGGTATTTTCTGATTTGTGGTAGCCTTTTAAAAGGTATTTGTCTTTGTGTTGGTAATTGTTCTTGACTTCCGAACGGGTGCCTGCGTAGAGTTCATTAAACAAGTAAGTTTCATCGGCATTGTCAGTCAGGGTCGCTTGCAGGTCTTCCCCAAAAGGGGCCACTGTCGGGAAAAGGACATAGCCTTTTTCCGAAAGTACCGTAACACCTTCTACATAGTCAAAATAGCCGTCACCTTCCGGGGTTGCAAATTGACTTTGATCGAGTCTGTCCAGCGATAGTAGGTTTAAAATGGTTCTTTCTGGAACACCATTTGTTTGGGCGTTTTGTAACCTGTTTACCGGAACGCCCGTAGCGTCAT
>JASMME010000094.1 GCA_030748365.1 Lutibacter sp. | reverse complement strand
TTTTAATAAGGATCATCGTAGAACTCGCCAGTTCCCGGTTCTTGCTGGCTACTTCATTTTCCAGCTTCTCATTGTTTAATTTCATGATTGCCTGTTCACTCTCTAGTTTTGTAAGCGCGAGTTCTTGGTGTTTCTTTACAAGGAGCTTCTGTTTTTGTTTGTCGAAATAACGGCTGTAAAACACGTGAATGGCCAACAAAATGAAGCCCATAATAAACAGGTATAGAAACAAGAAAAAATTGGAGAGGTGCCAGGGGCGGTCTATCTTAAAATCATAGGTGGCGGTATTCAATGAGAATTGTCCATTGACCAGTGCCCTGACCTTAAAGATATAGCTGCCATAGGGCAGGTTTTTCAAGGACACAGTCGGTTGGCTAAACCAGTGACTCCATTGTTCGTTCATTCCCTCTAGCTTGTATTGATAACTGACCTCGGTAAATCGATCATACTCCGGAACACTAAAATTAAATTGCAGGTTGTTCTCCTTTGCTGTAAAAGTAGGGGAACCCAGCAAAGAAACCTGCTGATCTTCAGCATTTAAGAATTGTTTGTACAAGGCACTGATACCGATGCGGTATTGTGGGTTTGTTAACTTGTCGAGGTTGAGTACTGTATAGCCGTTAGAGGTACCTATTAAATACCGATTGTCTTCTAAAGGAATCAGGCATTCGTAGCCAGAAATACCGAAACTTCTACGGAAGAATTCGGGTACGGGCACCTTCAATAGCGCAGGCTTATCATTGAATTTACCGGGCTCTAGGCAAAGGATGTGCTGATTGGTAAAACCCCAAAGCTTGGGGCTTGCCTTATCGGCAATCAGGGCGCCTGAGGCCTGACCATGCCCACCAAAGAAGTTGGCGGTCAAGAGGGAATCCTTTACAAATTGTTGTAAGGGCCTGTCAAACCTGAAAACAGTATTTTCTGCCTGGTAGTGAACCTCGTTTTGATAGCGGAACATCCCGGGAATTGACCCCGGGTGTTCTTTTTCTTTTGTGATGTGCAAAACCTTTTTATAAGTAGAATCGATACTCAGCTTAAAAACTCCCTTATACTCATGACTCACCAACAGCTCCTGTTTGTTTATCGATTCAAAAAAACGACTCGATATATCAAAACCCTCAATCTTGTTTCTAAAGCGCCATCGTCCCTTTTTCTTTTCGAGGACACTGAGCCCCGAATAATTGCCCTGCAATAACAGGTTGCCATCTTCCCCAATGGGTTTTAAACCCCAGGTACCGGGCGTATCAGCGATTTTTTGGGCCCGGTTTCCACGGATGGTATAGGTTCCTTCATTGTGCCCACAAAACAGGGTACCATCATAGTCTGTTAAAAACCAGACCTGACCACTGGTACCTTCCACAAACTCAAAATCATCGGGGGCCTGTCGTTTCTTATAAAAAAGGCCGTGGTTGGTTCCCAAGTAAAGATAATCTTCAAAAATCTGGGCGGTATAGACGGTACCCAGCTTGCCTTCCTGGTCGTTATAGATACGAAAGGGTGCTTCCAGGTTGATACTACTAATTCCATTGTCTAGAGCTAGCCACAAATTGCGTGAAATATCTTCAAAAACGGAGAGGACTGTATTGTCGTTCAAACCGCGGATTTTGTCGATGTGTCTGAGTAAGTCACCTTGGGGGCTAATATGATATATTCCGTGAGAGACTGTACCCAGTACAAAACTACCGTCGCGCAATTGCCAACTAGAGTATACATTGATGACCGGCAAGGAGCTGTAAAAAGGAATCTGCCAGGTGTGTACGCGCTTGTCTTCTAAGAAATAGAACCTTCCCTTTTCCGTGAGAAAAACGGTTTTCCCCGCCACCAAATAGGCACCGACCAATACATTTTCCCGGAAAACTGACGCCCTAGAAACAGTCATAGGCAGGCCCTTTTCAATTTTAAATATTCCCTGGCCTGTATGTTGGAAATACACCGTATTGCCCACCTTAAAAATACCGGCCTTGGTTGTTTTGGAAGCAATAATATGGTAGGAATCTTCCAGGGTATTGTAGAGATAAATGCGGTTGAGTGACTGGAACAGGACCCAATCGTCCACCGCCAGAATTTCCCAAAACTGCTCATCCTCAATTAGGGGTATGTTTAGGGTGGTTGTGAGTGAGGTATAGGACAAATTGCCAAAATCATCCCTTTCCCAATAGCCAAAGTCCATAAAACAGCCCGTATAGATTCGGTCGCCCATCCCTTTTACCGACCTGATAATTGACCCGTTGGGCGAAGGGTAGCGTTTCCAAGTGGCACCGTTGAATTCTAACAGGCCCCTGTTGTTTGCAACATAGATATGTTGATCCGCAGCCTGGGAAATCCCCCAGTTTTGGTTACCCCCCTCATAATCTATGGGCTGATAGTTCTCTATGGGAGGTAATACCTGTGCCAAGCCAAGGAATGGAAGCAGGATCAGAAGAAGAAATACGGGGTTTTTCACATGTTTAAATAAAACACAATAATACAACTTTTAAGGCAGATAGCTTTGTTGTTTGGCCGACCTGGAGAAAGAACATGACTGAAAAAATCGCTTCGCCTCCTTTCTTTATTACCGATCAATCATTTTTAATTTAATTTGGTTTATAATATAAACTTGTTTACATTTGCAGAAACAAATCCTTATTACCTATGAATACTACAGAACAAATTGGCCTGATCAACGAGGCCATCAACAAGACGAAAGAACAACTAAGGCCCCTGGGGGTTAATTTTATCTTTTGGGGCCTTCTGATCATAGCCATGAGCTTGGGCCATTGGTTATTCCCCGCTTTTATACAAATGACCTCCTACTCCGCCTTACTGTACTGGACTTTGCTACCTGTGTTGGCGATGGTATATACGGTCTATTACAATATACAGGTCAGGGACAAGACCGGTTATGAGACCCATATCGGCCGGGTGCTTAAAATTATATGGAGCGTTTTTAACATTTCGTGGATAACCATAGTGATAGCAGCCCTCAGCAGTGGGCAAAACCCGTCGCCTACCATTATTTTCTTACTGGGAATCACTGTGCTCAGTTCGGGGCTTATCATCAAATCCCGGCCTGTCAGTTTGGGTGGAGGCCTCTTATTCCTCTTGTATATAGGCCATCATTTCTATCCGGAAATCAACCCTTTTATGCTAAACATCCTAGGCCTGAGTTTTGGTTTGCTGATTCCTGGTTTTAGTCTCTATTATCACAAGAATGATGCCTAAACCCTTAGACAAATTATTGCTAAACCCTGTCCGCCTGACAATCGTATCTACATTGATGGGCGTAGCGGAGTGTGACTTCAATTATTTAAAGAAGGTTACTGAAACCACCCAGGGAAACCTGAGTATACAGTTAAAAAAACTGAGCGAGGAAAACTATATCCGTATACGGAAGACCTTTGAGAACAATTACCCAAAGACAAACTGTTCGATAACCGCCAGGGGTAAAAAATGTTTTGAAACTTTTTTTATAAACCTACAGAGCTACCATACAAAAGGGTGATGGCAAACAAGCCTCAAGAAGTGTTATCGCAACTGTTGAATCTGCAATAGACTAACCACCAATGGTAATCATACTCCTGTTTTGTGAGTGCAGGTCCGTTGTTTTTAATTTTTCAAGTGTATCCATTCTGCCCCTCGTTTTGGCTTTAAGACGTATTGTTTTTTCAACGATATGATCTATGGGTTTTCCCGCTCTTAAGGTGGTGAGCAGGTCGGATTCATCCGCGGAAAACAAACAATTTTTTAATTGGCCATTGGCTGTTATCCTAAGCCTGTTACACGTATCGCAAAACGGGTTGGTTACAGCGCTAATGACAGCAAATGACCCTTTATAGTTCTTGATTTTATAATTCTTTGAAGTGTCGTTTTTAGCATCCTCTAACCGAATGAGTTTGTCCTTGGTGAAATAATTAATGGTCGTATCTAAAATGTCTTTTACTGAAACCATTTTTTCAATGTTCCATCGGTTACCATCAAAAGGCATGAACTCTATAAAACGAACAGTAACAGCTAGCATTTCTGTTAACTTTATAAAATCAATAATTTCATCATCATTAAACCCTTTAATTAACACAGCATTGATTTTAACATTAAATCCTTCAGCTACCAGGCGTAAAATATTACGATATACTTTGTCAAAATAATTACGACGGGTAATGGCTTTAAATTTGTCGGCATTTAAAGAATCCAGGCTTACATTGGTATTTTTAATACGACAAGCTTTAAGCGTATCAATATAGCGCTCAACGTTTACCGCATTTGTGGTTATCGCCAATTCCACTGGAAGCGTTGCTAATTTTTCCAGAATAATATGGGCATCTTTTCTAAGCAAAGGCTCACCACCAGTAAGCCTAATTTTTGTAACACCGTGATCTACAAACGTTTTTGCAATGCTAAAAACTTCGTCAAAAGACATGATATGCGACTTAGGAGATAGTTGAGCCCCTTCCGCAGGCATGCAATAGGTACATCGCAAATTGCAACGTTCCGTTAGAGAAATACGCAGATAGGTATGCTTACGGTGATAGGTATCTGTTAAAATAGTACTCATTTATTAGCTAATCGTGTCTTGCGCCTTTAAATATTCTAAACACATGGAGAATTGCCGGAAAAATAGCGTCCATCGATTCTCTTGCACCATTTGTAGAACCTGGCAATGCTAGTACCAAGCAGTCTTTGTACGTTCCTGCTACACTTCTGGAGAGCATAGAATAAGGGGTTCGCTCTTGCCCATAACTACGAATGGCTTCTTCAACACCAGGAATGGCCCTGTCTAACAGGGACTCTAATGCCTCAGGAGTAACGTCTCGTTTAGACAGCCCTGTGCCACCAGTAAAAATGATTAAATCGGCGCCTTGTTCTTGGTAGTCTTTTACTTTTTGTTGAATCAGCTCTTTTTCATCAGGAATAACAGTATAGTCTGCTATAGCCACCTCACAAGTTTCCAGTTTTTCTATAATAGCCTTTCCTGCTTTGTCTTCTTTTTGTCCTGCGGAAATCGTGTCTGAGCATACAACCACAGCTGCGGTGATGTCCTTCCTAAACTTGTCTTTAAAATCAGATTTTCCACCCTTCTTTTGAAGCAGTTTGATCTGGTGAATTTCGACACCTTTATCAATGGGTTTGAGCATGTCGTACATAGTGAGCGCAACAACACTGGCGCCATGCATGGCTTCCACTTCGACCCCTGTTTTATAGATGGTTTTTACAGTACAAGAAATGGTGATTTCCAAACCATTCATCTCATAGTCTATTCCAGTAAATTCAATAGGTAGCGGATGACAATCCGGGAGTAAATCGGCTGTTTTTTTAACGCCTAATAAACCCGCCGCTTTACTCATTGCAAATACATCACCTTTTGGTACTGTTTTGTGCGCTATCGCTTGGATAGTTTCTGGCGAACTTACTTTTACAACAGCTTGGGCCGTTGCAATTCTTAAGGTCTTAACTTTGTGTGTGATATCTACCATTTCTTAGCTATTAACTTTCCATTGATGGCCCTCGTCTTCAAAAACCTCTTTGCCAAAAATGGGCACTTGTTCTTTTATTGTATTAACGACATATTCAATTGCATTAAAAACTTCCACACGCCTTGGTGAGGATACAAATACAAAGAGACATATCTCTCCTGCTTTTACGGTTCCTAGGCTGTGATAAATGTGCATGCAAGTGAGGTTGAATTTCTCAAAAGTGGCTTCTCTGATTTCATGAAACTTTACATTGGCCATTTCCTCATAAGCAGTGTATTCTATAGCCTTGACCATTTTACCATCAATCTTGTCTGCCCTTACTTGTCCTAAGAAAATATCATGGGCACCAATGGTGGTTTTTGATTGGTGTTTGGCAATA
>JASMME010000093.1 GCA_030748365.1 Lutibacter sp. | reverse complement strand
GAAAACTATTTAAAGGCGATATACAATATCGGCCTAGCGTCTGGTAAAAGCGTGAGCACCAACCAAATTGCCCAGCGTTTACAGACCAAGGCCTCTTCAGCCACTGATATGATTAAGCGCTTGTCAGAGAAAGGTCTGGTAGACTATCAAAAGTACCAAGGGGTGTCTTTGACCTCCAAAGGCAAGGCCATTGCGGTTAGCACCATCAGAAGTCATCGCCTGTGGGAATATTTTCTCGTCAACCATTTGGACTACAACTGGGACGAGGTTCATGAACTGGCTGAACAACTGGAGCACATCAAATCGAATTCATTGATTGAAAAACTGGATACGTTTCTCTGTTTTCCTACCCACGATCCACACGGGGATCCCATTCCGGACAAAGACGGACGTATCATCCCCCATAAAAACACCATGCTCTCTTCACTTGGAGAGCAGGAAAGCGGTATGGTGGTAGGGGTCAAGGATTCTTCTCCGGAACTACTGCAATTACTAGATCATTCGGGTATCAAACTAGGGAGCCTTATCAAGATTATTCGCCAAGAAGCTTTTGACCTTTCCATGTGTGTTGACCTGGGAGAAGGCCCCTTGAGCATTTCTCACCAGGTATCTAAAAACCTATATGTTACAAAATCTTGAGTATGTTAGATCAGATCATCAGCTATTTTGAAAGTATCAACCCTGTTTTAGCGGCCTTCTATGCCACCTTATTTACTTGGGGACTAACGGCGCTTGGGGCTTCTCTGGTCTTTTTGTTTAAAGGTATGAACCGCGCCTTGCTGGACGGTATGCTTGGCTTTACTGGTGGGGTGATGGTAGCGGCGAGTTTTTGGAGCTTGCTTGCTCCGGGCATCGATATGAGCCCTGGAGAGGGCTTTGTGAAGGTCATTCCCTCGGTGGTAGGCTTCGGACTAGGCGCTTTGTTCTTATTCGGCCTCGACAAAATAATGCCCCATTTACATATCAACTTCAAGGAATCGGAAAAGGAAGGGGTAAAAACCCCCTGGCACAAAACAACCTTGCTAGTCCTTGCCATTACCTTGCACAACATTCCGGAAGGATTGGCAGTCGGTGTATTGTTTGGTGGGGTAGCCGCAGGTTTTGACGGTGCAACCATCGGCGGAGCTGTTGCCCTGGCCATCGGAATTGGCCTGCAGAATTTTCCGGAGGGCTTTGCAGTTTCCATGCCCATGAGAAGGCAAGGCGCCAGCCGGAGGAAGAGCTTCCTCTACGGACAGGCTTCTGCCCTGGTAGAACCCATCGCTGCAGTACTCGGCGCCTGGGCGGTGATGACTTTTCAACCCATCCTACCCTATGCCCTGGCCTTTGCCGCCGGTGCCATGATTTTTGTGGTGGTAGAGGAAGTAATCCCGGAAACACAACGAGACAGGTATACAGACATTGCTACGCTCGGATTTATCGGTGGATTTATCATCATGATGACCCTGGATGTAGGACTGGGCTAAGACAGGCAGCCCCCGACTTTCTTCCAATCAGCCAATCTGGGCCCCGTTGGACACAGAAGCATCTTCTGGCTCCACAAAAGCTTGCTTACCCTCCACTGTATCAGTCATCAGAATCATTCCCTGACTTTCTACACCTTTTAGGGTTCGAGGAGCTAGGTTTGCCAAGACGGTTACTCTCTGTCCAATGATCGCTTCAGCATCAAAACTTTCAGCAATTCCGGAAACGATGGTTCGGGTCTCTATACCTATGTCTACCTTTAGTTCCAACAACTTTTTAGTCTTGGGTATTTTTCTAGCAGACAGGATGGTTCCTACCCGCAGGTCGAGCCTGGTGAAATCTTCAAAGGCGATGGTTTCTTTTGGAGGTACGGGTTGCTTTTCACTAAGTTCGTTCGCCTTTTTTACGGCAGCGAGCTTATCGAGTTGTACCTGGATGTCTTTGTCTTCAATTTTGGTAAAAAGCAGTTGGGCTTTCCCTATTTGATGACCTCCAACCATCAATACCTCATGCTGCTCAACATGGTTCCAGGACAAGGTACCGTCCTTATCAAAATCGAGTATGCTTCTGAGCTTTCCGGAAGAAAAAGGCAGGAAGGGTTCGGCCAGTACGGCGAGCCCTGCCGCTATCTGAAGGGCCACATACATAATGGTTTTTACACGTTCTGGATCGGTTTTAACCTGTTTCCAGGGCTCGGCATCGGCCAGGTACTTGTTCCCCAGACGGGCCAGGTTCATCAGTTCCTGGGAAGCGGCCCTAAATCGGTAACGCTCAAGGGAATCTCCTATGCGTCTGGGAAAGGTTCGCAGCTGCGAAAGGGTTTCCTTATCCTCCGGTGTAAAGGTACCAGGTTCGGGAATGATGCCTTCGTAGTACTTGTTGGTAAGCACCACAACCCGGTTGATAAAATTACCGAAAATAGCCACCAGTTCGTTGTTATTCCTCGCTTGGAAATCCTTCCAGGTAAAGTCGTTGTCCTTGGTTTCAGGGGCATTGGCCGTAAGGGTATAGCGCAATACGTCCTGCATATCAGGAAAGTCTTCCAGGTATTCATGCAGCCAGACAGCCCAGTTTTTAGAGGTGGATATCTTATCACCTTCCAGGTTTAGAAACTCATTGGCGGGTACGTTTGCGGGAAGTATATAACCACCCGCTGCCTTCAGCATGGCCGGAAAAATGATGCAGTGAAAAACGATGTTGTCCTTGCCTATAAAATGTACCAACTGGGTTTGGTCGTCCTTCCAGTAGGGGGCCCAGTCTTTTCCTTCCCTGGCAGCCCATTCCTTGGTGGCTGAAATATAGCCAATCGGCGCATCAAACCACACGTAGAGCACCTTGCCTTCGGCGCCTTCTACAGGTACCGGAATCCCCCAGTCGAGATCGCGGGTAACGGCCCGGGGTTGCAGGCCATCGTCCAACCATGATTTGACTTGTCCGAGCACATTGGTCTTCCAATCATTCCGGTGTCCTTCAACAATCCATTCGCGCAGCCAGGCTTCGTATTTGTCGAGTGGCAGGTACCAGTGCTTGGTCGTTTTCTTTGTGGGAACATTTCCGGTAATGGCCGAGGTGGGCTTGATCAGGTCAGTGGCATTGTGACTGGTACCACATTGCTCACATTGGTCACCGTAACTTTCCTCATTTCCACATTTCGGACAAGTACCCAACACAAAGCGGTCGGCTAAAAACTGACCCGCTTCCGCATCGTATAATTGATCGGTTGTCTCTTCGATAAAGACTTTTTTATCGTGTAATTTCTTAAAAAATTGGGCGGCGGTATCGTGGTGTATCTCCGCAGACGTACGGGAGTAGTTGTCAAAGGAAATACCAAAATCGCTAAAAGCTTTTTGAATGATTGCATGGTATTTGTCTACCACGTCTTGTGGACTGATACCCTCCTTTTTGGCCTTGAGGGTAATGGGTACCCCGTGCTCGTCAGAACCACAGATATAGAGTACATCATTCCCTTGCTTGCGCAAATAGCGGGCGTAAATATCTGCTGGCACATATACACCGGCCAAGTGACCGATATGAACCGGGCCATTGGTATACGGCAAGGCGGCTGTAATGGTATATCTTTTAGGTTGACGCATCTGAGGGTACTTAATAAAAGCACAAAAATAAGGATTGTTTGTCAGAAAAGGGACTACTTGCTTGGCTTTTCGTATTTTGCCATCTGATTTGACTGAAATCCCTATGATACAACCCGCATTATTGGCCAAAGGAGATACTGTTGGCCTCGTTTCCACTGCACGAAAGATAGCGGTCAGTTCACTTGCACCGGCCATCAGCCTTCTAGAAAGCTGGGGGCTTCGGGTGGTCTTGGGAAATAGCATTGGAAAGGAGGCAAATCAGTTTGCAGGAACGGACCGGGAACGGGCAGAAGACCTGCAACACATGCTAGACAATCCGGATATCCGGGCCATCTGGTGTGCCCGGGGAGGCTATGGGACGGTTCGGATCATTGACCAGTTAGACTTTAAGGGCTTTCTCAGAAATCCGAAATGGATTATCGGCTATTCTGATGTTACGGTATTGCACAGTCAGCTACAGATACTGGGGATTGAAAGCCTACACGCCACCATGCCTATTGACCTTGAAAAAACGGCAGCAAGCACCTTGACAAGCCTTCAGAACAGCCTGTTCAATGGCGTGTTTTCCTATGAAGTATCCAGCGGACAGGTGTTCCGATCCGGAAAGGCTTCGGGACCCCTGGTGGGTGGTAATCTTTCTATCCTTTACAGTCTAAGGGGCAGCCCATCGGCCATTGCTACCGCAGGAAAAATCTTATTTATAGAGGACCTGGATGAGTATCTCTATCACGTAGACCGGATGCTAATCAACCTGCAACGCAACGGTTGTTTTGACCAACTGCAAGGCTTGGTTATAGGGGGAATGACAGACTTGCACGACAACGAAATTCCCTTTGGCAAAGACATCTGCACCATGGTTATGGAGCTGGTCGCAGACTACGATTTTCCAGTGCTGTTCGGTTTTCCAGCCGGCCACCTAGTGGACAACCGGGCCCTGATTTTCGGGAGGGAGGTCAATCTTAGGGTCGGACCCAAAAAGAGTCAGCTGTTGGGCTAAGGCACCGGCAGATCAAAAAAATTGTACCATTGCTATGGCCACACACTATGAACTGGGCAAGAAAGGGGAAGCAATTGCCGCTGACTTCCTACAAAAGAAGGGCTACCGGATCCTGGAGAGAAACTGGCGTTTTCAAAAGGCAGAGGTAGACATCCTCGCGTTTAAGAATGGGCTGCTGGTTGCAGTGGAGGTAAAAACGCGTACGGATACTTATTTCGGAAATCCACAGGATTTTATAAACCGGGCTAAGATTGAACGACTTGTGACAGCGGTAGATGCCTATATACAGTTGCGGCAACTAGTGGTAAGCGTCCGTTTTGACATTGTGGCCCTGGTCAAAAACGGACCTAGCTTTCAAATCGAACACCTAGAAGATGCCTTCTACCATTTTTAAGCCTTTTTCAGAGAAGTCCCTGGGCCTTAAAGTACAATACGATCGCCTCTTTCATCAGTACCGTCTGTTCTCCTGACTGCAGGGCTGGAAGGTTTTCGAGTACCCGGTAGTGGGGCCAACCATCCTCATCAAAATAATCAAAGGCGTAATAACCAAAGGGTTCTAGCAAACGGCAAATGGCAATGTGCATCAGGTTGACCTTTTCGTCTTTTTGAAAGATTTTCGGTCCCTGCCCCAATTCTTGTACCCCGATAAGGTAAATGATGGCGTCTAGGTTGAGGGGGGCACCATCGTTGAACTTTTCGGAGAGTAGCACCAACAGTGACTCCCAACTTTCCTTTAAGGCCTGGTCTCTTGACATGTATTTGCGCTTGGTGTGCAAATATACAAATCGATTGCCGTATCTTTACAAAAACTATCTGGATGAATACTTTTGACATTGTCATTGCGGTGATTGTACTCTTCGGCTTTATCAGAGGGGCCTTAAAAGGCCTGTTTGTGGAAGTGGCTTCCCTAACCGCCCTAATTGCGGGGATTTACGGTGCCATTCATTTTTCTTTTTTGGTGCGTGACCTCTTGGCAGATCAAGTGTCTTGGGATGATAAATACCTGGGCATAGCCGCTTTTGCCATTACCTTTGGGTTGATTGTGGTGGTGATTTCCCTGCTCGGAAAACTCCTAACCAAAATCGCTGATTTTGCAGCATTGGGTAGCCTGAACAAACTGCTGGGGGGCTTGTTCGGCGGCTTAAAAATGGGCGTGATTCTCAGTGTCCTGCTCCTGGTATTTAGCAAAATAAACAACCTTTTAGGGATAAGTAAGCTAATTATAAACCCAAAATAAACAATTCCTGATAAATCATACGGTTTTAATATAAGTCCT
>JASMME010000092.1 GCA_030748365.1 Lutibacter sp. | reverse complement strand
TCCGTCTACCGTTTTTAAATCATCAACAGAGGCCTGGTTGATATCCCTCACGACCGGCGGATTACTTTTTTTAGGAGGTGCTGCTGCTGAACGGTTGTTGGAAAGTACCCAATCAGGAAAACGGAACTGGGGAGACAACACAGCCAATAAGGAATCACTTATACCTGTCACCTGTTGAAAGGCCTCCTTGGAATTTACAAACATACCTGTTTTTCTAAAAGCCAACAGACGGTCAATCTCTTCAAGGCTCATCCCCAGTCGGTAGCCACGCTCATCAGTGATAAAATTGGGATTGAAACGGTAAAGCTTCCTCGTAACCTTGGTGTCCTGTATGTTACTTAAAGAATCGTACTCTTCTTGAAAAGCCGTCATTGCTGCGACAGAGAAGGGATCAGATATGGGCGGAGAAAAATCCAGGTAATAAACCGACCACTGAAGGGTAACTACCAAAACCAACAGCACCAACAGCCCATTTCGCTGACGTTTATTATACGCGAAATAAGACTTGAAGGGCTTCATTACCAACAGAGGAATTTAGGCGTCTTTGCTGGATTTTATCGCATGCATATACTTGGCAAGTTCTTCCTTTACCTTGGGAGCAAGGATGACAATACCGACCATATTAGGAACCATCATGGCGAAGATCATTGCATCAGAAAAGCCTACCACAGAACCCAAACTAGCAGCAGCACCAATGACCACAAATAGGCAAAAGATAACCTTATAGGTATATTCCATTCTCTTTGACCTGCCAAACAGATACGCCCATCCCTGAAAGCCGTAATAAGACCAGGAAATCATGGTGCTAAAGGCGAAAAGAACAACCGCCAGGGTCAGCATATAAGGAAACCAGGAGATCACTGATTCAAAAGCACCCGATGTCAGTAAAATGGCCTGTGCGTCGTTTAGACTGGCATTGTCCGCACTTACATTTCCTGTGATGATGAGCACCAAAGCAGTCATGGTACAAACAACTACGGTATCAATAAAAGGTTCTAATAGGGCCACCAATCCTTCGCTGGCAGCATATTTGGTTTTTACAGCAGCATGTGCAATGGAGGCCGAGCCGACCCCAGCTTCATTGGAGAAAGCAGCCCGCCTGAATCCCTGAACCAACACACCTACTACACCTCCGGTAACACCTTCAGGACTAAAAGCGCCATTAAAAATCTGTAGGAAAGCATCGCCGATCATATCGTATTTGACGACCAGCACAAAAAGGGACGCACTCACATATATGACCACCATAAAAGGAACAATCTTATCAGTAACACTGGCAATTTTTTTGATACCGCCAATAATGACAATACCGACCAGCACCGCCATGATGAGTCCGAACAACCACCCCTTACCGTACAAGAAGGAATGTTCGCCCCCCGTAATATTTTCTACCAGTTGAAAAGCCTGGTTTACCTGGAACATATTGCCGCCCCCAAAAGAGCCTCCGATTACAAAAATGGCAAATAGTACGGCCAACAAACGACCTAATTTTTGATAACCTTTGGTTCGCAATCCTTTGGTCAAGTAGTACATAGGACCTCCGTATACAACCCCGTTCTGATCAATATCCCGGTATTTGACCCCCAGGGTACACTCCACGAATTTAGAAGCCATTCCTAGAAAACCAGCAACAATCATCCAGAAGGTAGCGCCAGCCCCACCGATAGAAACCGCAATGGCCACCCCGGCAATATTTCCCAAACCGACCGTTGCCGAAAGGGCAGCAGTTAGGGCCTGAAAATGAGAGACCTCCCCCTCATGACCTTCAATAGCAATGGTTTCAATGGCATCACCTCCGGGCGTAGCATCACCAGCAGCAACCATACTTTCATGATGGTCAACGTGGTCGTATTTCCCCCTGACTATGTTAACAGAAGTAACAAATCCTTTAAAATTGATAAAGTTGAAATAAAAGGTAAAATAGGTCGCCCCCAGAATCAACGGAAAAAGTACCCAATAGATCCTGATATCATCTGTAAAGGGAATCTGATAAAAAATAAAGTCTACAAACCAGCCTGTAGCTTCTCCAAAAATCTTGTCTATTTGTTGATCGATACCCATTTCCTGGGAGGACTGTGCCACAGCAGTAAATGGAAGCATTAGGAGTAGCGAGGACAGCAATGTATTCTTCATGAATTCTGAGTTAAATTTGTAAAAAGTGTCCGCAATATGCTAAAAAAATGAGTGTATCACAAATTTTCAACCATATAAAAAATAATCTAACAATCTCAGCAAAGTCGTTCCGTAAAAAAATGGTCGAAAAAAGGACTAAAAAATTTCGCGAAGTTTATGTATCTGATCCTTATTACCCAATACAATCAAACAAGTATCTTTTTCCAGTTTGGTCTCAGCCCCCGGATTGATGATATAGTCCTCCTTAGCGGTTTTAAATCCAATGACATTACAACCTGTCTGCTTTCTCAAATCCAAATCCAAGATGGTCTTCGACAGGTATTCTTTCGGCAGTCCATTGACTGCAATTTCTTCTAGGTTGGCATCAACATCCCCTGTGATGGTCAAACGGTCTACAAATTCGACCAGATCGGGAGTCACTACCAGGGAAGCCATGTGGTCACCACCTAACTTATCGGGCATAATAACATTGGTGGCACCTGCAAATTTTAATTTTCCATATGAAGATTCGTTGGTAGCCCTGCTTATGATGGTAAAAATCTGATTGTATTGGCGGGCAGTGAGCACCACAAACAGGTTGTCGGCATCGGAAGGGAGGGCTGTGATCAGGCTTTTTGCCTTTTCAATCCCCGCAGTTGTCAATACCAAGTCTTCCGTGGCATCTCCGCGAACATATAAGACATTGTCTAACTCTAGGTTTCTAATCTCTTCAGGGTGCTTTTCAATGACCACACAGGGTTCGTTGAACTGCCTTAACTTGGCAACGGCTTGTTTGCCATTCCTTCCGTAACCACACACAATGCTGTGCTGATTCAACTGATTGATTTGTTCTTGCATTTTCTTCCACTTTAATTTTTCGAAAAAACGACCATTGGCGATAAACTCTGTCAAGACAGTCACCGTATAACCATACACACTGATACTGGTGATGATTAAAAAAATCGTAAATAGTTTTTCTGTATCGTTTAATGGGTGTAATTCACCAAAACCAACTGTGGTCATAGTGATGATTGTCATATAGAGCGCCTCTATAAAATTGGCTGCTGAAAGGTACATATACCCCAAAATCCCGATAAAAATGACGGCGATAAGTAGGGCAATAGATCTAACTATTTTTACGGGCATAGACAGCTTTTATTACAAATCAAACACAGACCGTCTCTTGGTGTGCAACAGGTCCTTCAACTTCAACAGAAAAGCCAGTACCAGGTATAAGGCAAAGGAAAAACCGAGGGTTACAAAAGAGAGGTATATAAAAAACAACCGCACGTTAGAAACGCTTATACCCAACTTGTCAGCAAACCTGGAGGATACCGAAAAACCGTGTCTCTCAAAAAAATACCGCAGGGAATCTATACGGGTCATCTGGCACTTATTTGTAGGCAATATACGAATTTTCATCGGTCTGTTTTACTTGTTTGACGGAAATAATTCCTATTCAATTTCGATTGAAAAAACCCGCATATTAGCAGGCAAATCAAAATAAAGGAGGCTAAAAATAACGGGGTTCTAACATCATTTTTTTAACTTTGCGTTTTTCTGAAATAAATGGCGCACAATCAAGCATATATCGAGGTCTTTGGGGCACGCGTTCACAACCTTAAAAACATAGATGTCCGTATTCCGCGGGAAAAACTGGTAGTTATTACCGGACTGAGCGGCAGTGGAAAATCATCCCTGGCCTTCGACACCATCTATGCAGAAGGACAACGCAGGTATATCGAAACCTTCTCAGCCTATGCCCGGCAGTTTTTAGGTGGCCTGGAAAGGCCCGACGTCGATAAGATTGAAGGACTCTCCCCGGTGATCTCCATTGAGCAAAAGACGACCAACCGAAATCCGAGGTCTACCGTAGGAACCATTACAGAAATATACGATTTCCTGAGATTGCTCTACGCACGTGCCTCAGAGGCCTACTCCTACCAGACCCAGCAGAAAATGGTCAGTTATAACGATACGCAAATAAAGACACTCATCCTAGAAACATTTGCCGGCCAAAAGATTACGGTGCTGGCGCCAGTGGTTCGGTCGAGAAAAGGGCATTACCGGGAACTTTTTGAGCAGGTTATCAAACAGGGCTTTGTCAGGGTACGGGTAGACGGTGAGATCCGCGACCTGGAAAAAGGCATGCGTTTAGACCGCTATAAAACACATGACATTGAAATTGTTATCGACCGACTGGTCGCCGAGAAGTCCCAGGAAAAAAGACTTGAAGAAACCATTACCACCGCCCTGTATTCCGGAGAAAATGTGCTTATGGTGCTGGGGGAAGAAAAGGCAGCGCCCAGGTATTTCAGCAGAGACCTAATGTGCCCGGACACGGGTATTTCCTATCCCAAACCTGAGCCCAATACCTTTTCATTTAATTCACCGAAAGGGGCCTGTCCAAGCTGTAATGGATTGGGAAAAGTGTACAGGCCTAGTTTGCGTAAGATCATCCCAGACGACCGCGTTTCTATCAAAAAAGGAGGCATTGCTCCCCTGGGAGAAGAGAAGAACAGCTGGATATTCAAACAGATCCGACTGATTGCACAACGCTATGATTTCGAGTTGACAGACCCTATTTCAAGCATTCCAAAAGCAGCGATGGATATCCTGCTAAACGGGGGGAATGAAAAGTTCGAGATCCTCTCAAAATCGGTAGGAATTACGAGGAATTACGAGATCGATTTTGAAGGAATTGTTCATTTTATAAGCCATCAGTTCAAGGATACTGAGGCCTCCTCCATAAAACGATGGGCCAGGAATTATATGGATGAAATCCATTGTGAAACCTGCCGGGGAGATCGATTAAAAAAGAGTTCCCTCTTTTTTAGGGTTCACGACAAAAACATTGCAGAACTATCGGCCATGGACATTGAAGAACTGGCCCATTGGTTTGAAAACATCGAGGAAAAACTTTCAGAAAGACAACTGGCAATTGCGAGAGAGATCCTTAAGGAGATCCGAACGCGTATCGGCTTCTTACTGGATGTTGGGCTCAGTTACCTAAACCTGGACCGAAGTACCCGATCCCTGTCCGGGGGAGAAGCCCAGCGCATTCGACTCGCCACACAAATAGGCTCACAGTTGGTGGGGGTGCTGTACATCCTGGATGAACCGAGCATCGGACTGCACCAGCGCGACAATCAAAAACTCATCAATTCACTGATCAATCTGAGAAATATCGGAAATACCGTTGTGGTGGTAGAACACGATAAAGAAATGATCGAACAGGCTGATTTTATATTGGATATAGGACCGGGCGCCGGTATTCACGGTGGAGAAATTGTCAGCAAAGGATCGGTGGAAAAATTGAAGGAACACCAAAGCCTTACCGCCTCTTACCTAAATGGGGGCAAATGTATTGAGGTGCCCACAAGCAGGCGTTCAGGAAACGGAAAAAAGATATCCCTGATTGGCGCCAACGGAAACAACCTTAAAAACATCGGGGTAGATTTCCCCCTCGGCATGCTGATCTGTGTAACTGGTGTATCAGGAAGCGGAAAATCAACCCTGGTTAATGAAACCCTCTACCCTATTCTGAATAAGCACCTATACAGGGGCGTTAAAAAACCAATGCCTTACGAAAGCATCCAAGGACTGGAGCATGTTGATAAGGTCATCGCCATAGACCAGTCGCCCATCGGGAGAACACCCAGATCCAATCCGGCCACCTACACAGGTGTTTTCGGTGAAATAAGGGCCCTTTTTGCCAAAACGAGTGAGGCA
>JASMME010000091.1 GCA_030748365.1 Lutibacter sp. | reverse complement strand
TTGCCCATGCTATAGGGGTTGAAATCAAGGACAAATATCCCGAAAAAACAGTCTTGTATATTTCTTCTGAGAAATTCACTCAGCAATATATTGAATCTGTCAAGGGAAATACCAGGAACGATTTCATCCATTTTTATCAAATGATTGATGTTTTGATCATTGATGATGTGCAATTTTTATCTGGTAAGACTGGTACGCAGGATGTTTTTTTCCACATATTTAACCACCTTCATCAAAATGGCAAACAAGTTATTTTGACATCAGACAAGGCGCCGGTTGATATGCAAGATATCGAACAACGTTTGCTCTCTCGATTTAAATGGGGTTTGTCAGCAGAGCTTCAGGCTCCAGATTATGAGATGCGCATTTCTATCTTAGAAAACAAATTGTACCGTGACGGGGTTGAAATGCCTCATGAAGTTGTTGAGTATATTGCCCGACATATACGCTCAAATGTACGCGAGTTGGAAGGGGTATTGATCTCCATGATTGCACAGGCATCGTTTAACAAAAAAGAATTTACCTTATCGCTGACCAGACAAATCGTTGACAAGTTCGTTAAAAATACAAAGCGCGAAGTTTCTATAGAATATATACAGAAGGTCGTTTCTAATTATTTTGAGTTGGATGTGGCCACCCTGCAGTCAAAGACCAGAAAACGACATATTGTGCAGGCCAGGCAGCTTGCCATGTACTTCGCAAAACGCATGACCAAAGCCTCCTTGGCCAGTATTGGCTCTCAAATAGGAAAAAGAGACCATGCAACCGTACTGCATGCCTGTAAGACTGTTGGTAATTTGACAGAAACTGATAAGCAGTTCAGGAGGTATGTAGATGACCTGACCAAGAAGCTTACTTTTTAATAGCATGACGACAAAAATCCTGATGGTTTGTCTGGGCAATATTTGTCGTTCACCCTTGGCTGAGGGGATTCTTTCTTCCAAAATAACAGGCCTGGACATACAGGTTGACTCAGCAGGTACCGCTGCCTACCATACTGGTGAAAAACCCGATGCTCGCTCTGTGGCTGTTTCACAGCGGTATGGTATAGATATTAGTGCCCAGCGTGCACGGAAATTTACGGTGACTGATTTTGACCAGTTTGACCATATCTATGTCATGGACCTTTCCAATTATCAACAGGTATCCGGACTTGCCCGAAATAAAATAGATCGCTCAAAAATATCTCTTATTTTAGAGGAGCTTTATCCGGGAAAAAACCTGGAAGTTCCTGACCCATACTATGGAGGGGTAGATGGTTTTCAACAGGTATACGACCTGTTGGACCAAGCCTGTGATGCACTGGTCAATAAAATAGTTTCACATGGCTGAGTTGAGGGGAAAATTGTACCTAATACCCACCACTTTGGGTGACAATGAGCCTTTGGAGGTATTGCCTTACTCCGTTAAAAAGACGGTGGAAGACTTGACTTGTTTTATTGTGGAGAACGAAAAGTCAGCAAGGCGGTTTATAAAGCGTATTACGCCTAAGAAATCGCAGGAGTCATTGGTAATTTTTAAGTTGGATAAATATGCGGATATCTTGGAAGTGTCTACCTACCTGGATGTGTGCGAAAATGGCAGGTCTGTGGGCTTGCTTTCTGAGGCTGGGGTGCCTGCCATTGCAGACCCAGGAGCTGAGATGGTAAAGATGGCCCATGAAAAAGGTATTGATGTGGTCCCGCTTGTGGGACCTTCTTCCATCGTGTTGGCCATGATGGCTTCCGGATTCAACGGCCAACAGTTTGCTTTTAACGGCTATTTGCCTATTGAAAGTACCGATAGAAAGAAGGCACTTAAAAAACTAGAACGCCTTTCTAAAGATACGGGTCAGTCACAAATTTTTATAGAGACTCCTTATAGGAATGAGAAGTTATTGTCTGACTTGAAAAGTGTCCTGCACCCGACAACGAGTTTGTGCATTGCTTGTGACCTGACCCTTCCCACAGAATTCGTTAAAACCAAGGAGATTAGACATTGGAAGCAACACAAAATAGCCTTGCATAAGCGCCCTGCCATTTTTATCATCCATTGTGGATAGGCGAGGCCTAGCGCTTAGAGTGCTGGTTTTTTAGTGGCTTTGATAAAGGAGGTATCGTAATAGGCAAAGGCTTTCATATAATCTTCTATAGACGAATTATAGGCATCTTTAGTGCTTTCCTGCCCCTTACTTCGCAAAAACTTTTTCACATTTCCAGCCCCTGCTAGGTGGGCGGCAGCCAGAATCCCGGATTCGGTAATATCAATCCCATTGATTTTTTTTCCGACAGACCTTTGTATATCTTTTCGTAAAATCCATTTATTGAGGGAACAAAGGGCGGCAAAGGCCTTTTCTTGTAGGGAAGGATTTTTTAAAAACAAATCGGGCTGGTAGATACGGAGTCTTTCAAGGGTGCTTGTACCGAACTGGTATTTTCCAAGGTAACCATAGCCATTGACAACATGGTATTTCCCCTGAGATTCCTTAAAGGCAACGGCCTCTTTAAAACCGTTATAATCCCTTGCTAAAAAGGGAATTTTTTTTCGGTAAAAGGTGTTTTCCTTGGTGTGCACCGTACTAATCTCTTCCGAAAAAAATAAGCTTTCAGATCGATTCCTATTTTCGTTTCCAAATCCTGACAGCAATAATACCAGGATTGGTAAACTTAGATACAGGTTTCCTTTCTTCATGGTTAACAATTTCGCAACGTGCTACAGTTTGAACGGGCAAATGTAGTGCAAAAATCCATACTGGGCACAAAGTTACAAAAAAAACAATAATTGATGATTGTCTAAAAAAATCCAAATATAAGGGCGTTTCATAAAGAAATGTTCAGTAAACATCTTTTTTACTGAATAATATGTAAGGCCACTGCCTGAGTTTTGTGGGCTGATAATTGTTACCTGTGGGGAAGTTTAGCCTGTTTGCAACAGTGAATATAGTCTTTTCACTATGTATAGTCATCGTCCATGGGGATTGTTATTGTATAGCGTACACGGTTTTTGCTAAATGTCCGCGCTTTGAACGTACCATTTAATGCCTCGATTTGTGTGATAGCTTCCTGGATTGTCACGGTACTTTCAGTAGGATTTTCCCCCCTTATTCCGATGCGTATATTAGCTCCTAAAAACCCTATCGATCCCTTTATATCCTCCGTTTTATCGAGGGAATCGATCAGTTTATGAACCGTATGAAAAATAACTACTTTGAGTTCTTTACGGAGATCATCCAGGTTTTCTTTTATCAGGAGTGTGCATTTGATAGCATAAGCACGTTCCACTTTGCTACATAATTTTTTTAGGGGTTTTTCCAATTCGAATGACAGCGAAAAGGGAGAAATTTCAAGGCAAAGATTCTTTAAACCTTGTATGGTATCGTCTATGGTAGACTGCATAGACTCTATGATTGTTTGTAAGGTTTCTGGTCTGTAGTCCTTTTCGAGCAGGCTTAGATAGAATTTGGTGGCCACTAGGTTTTGTGCGCTGCGTTCATGCAGGGAATCAACTACTTTTTCCAGGGTCATTTCCTGTTGTTTGAAGACCCCTCTTACGGAAGATTGGATGGTTGTTCTGTATTTCTCGATATTCCTGATGAAACCGATGTAGCCAATCGATATATTTTCTGAGCGTTCTATTTTTTTTACCGTCAACAAGCAATGAATTTTTTTTCCCGGACTGCGAGGGACTTCAATTTCTATATTTTCCAAGACCTTGGTCCTTTCGAGATTTTTGGCCTGCTCTTTTGAGATTGATTTTTGGAGTACAAACGGTGCCGCTTTCAGTTTGATTTCTTTTCTCGATACTGATAAAAGTGTCAAAAAAGCCTCATGTGCATCGATAATTTTTCCTGATTGATTTAGTAGAAAAATAGCCTCGAAGGTATGGGTATAAATATCTTTGTATTTCAGCCGTTCCAAGTATAGCTTTTTCCTGTATTGATAGGTGTTATAAGCCTTGTCTATGGTCAATTTCAGGCCTTCTTTATTAAAGGGTTTGCGGACATATCTGTAAACAGCCCCTTCGTTGATGGCCGCAATAACCGCATCGATATCCGCAAAGGCCGTTATCAGGATTCTCATACTAAAGGACTGTTCTTTGGAGAGTGATTTAAAAAACTCTACCCCAGTCATGCCAGGCATTCGCTGGTCTGCCAGTAATATATGGAAATGCTGTGTTTGTATCCGTTCGATTCCTTGTTCCGCAGAATTTGCCAGGGTAATGTTGTAGTCGTTTTGATACAGCCTTTTAAAACTGTTTAAATTGTTTTCAACATCATCAATGTACAGTACGGACGCTTTTTCAGTCATTTTCTTCATTTGATTGGGTGTTTTTTTGAAAAGAAATGGGTAGACTGATACGAAAGCTAGTGCCCTTGTTTAGCGTAGAGTCTACCTGTATACTTCCCTGGTGATTGCGTATGATACCATAGCTTATGGACAGGCCCAGTCCGGTACCCTCTCCTACATCTTTGGTGGTAAAGAAAGGATCATATATTTTGCTCAGTGTTTTTGCAGACATCCCCATACCATTGTCTCTAATGGTAACTACAAAATAGTTCGGATTTACCTGGGTAATGATGCGAATACAGCCCTTTTCCGATGGTTTTTCTCGATGTTTAATGGCGTAGATGGCATTGTTTAGGAGGTTTGTAAATACCTGGTTTAACTGCCCTGGGTTACAGTCAACCTTTTTGGAGGGCCTTGCGTAGTCCCTTTCTAGCAGAATATCCTTAGCGTTGAATTCATGTTTTAGTAGCTGGATGGTTGCTTCTAGGTTCTTTTCAACACTGACCCGCTTATAGGCTGTACTGTCCATCCTAGAGTATGTTGTTAGCCCCTTGCTGATGTTTGCTGTTTTTTCAATTCCCTCTGAAATGACCCTTAGGGAATCCTCTATATCTGTATAAACTGTGTCTATCTCTCTGGTGGATTGTTTGTGTTTTTTGATCGCTGAGAACAGTTTTTCATCCTCCGGTATTTTATGTAATAACGCATCGTATTTTTTGGTTATTTTTTTTAGGTCTGTAAAGTCCTCTTCTAAGATTGTTACGCTTTGGGTCATATAGTTTAGCGGGTTGTTGATCTCATGGGCAATCCCTGCGGTAAGCTGCCCCAACGCGGCCATTTTTTCAGCATGAACCAATTGTGATTGTGTCGCTATTAAGTCAGCGACGGTCCGTTTTAGTTTCTGGGTTCTAAAGGCTACTTTTGCTTCCAAAGATTTGTTTTTTTCAGCCAGCATTTTTTCTTTTGCCTGGATGGCTTCCAATCGTTCTTTTTTATAGGTATTGATCTTATCGGCCAGGGCAAAGGACAATAAAATGGTTTCCAGGGCGGAGCCTATCATGATAGAATGACTTGTATAATAATTATGGGGAAGTACTCCCATTTCTTTTAAGGAATAAACAAGTGCTCCAATAAGTAAAAATGACCATCCAAAAATGAAATACTTGGCAGAATCTTTCCCTTTTTTATAAATTATAAATCCACTTATAAAAGTCAAGACTGTTGATAAAAATGTGCCAATGTTTATAAGATTGTAGGCTATGTTGTAAAACTTCATCAAAGAAAAGACAATCGAAATAACAAAAATGACTACCACGAGGTGTAAGGTCTTGTAAATGAAGCGTAGATAAACTGCTGTCTGAAGAAAGTTGTTTATAAAAAAGATAGCTGAAATAGTGGCGGCAGGTGCAAAGATAAAAATGCCGTATCTTGATAGTAAAGGGCATTCAGGCCATATATACTTAAATGTGTATCCTTGAATACTTGTTTGAGCAATACAAATAAAAAGCAGGTAAATAATATAGTAGAGGTAGTTAATGTCCTGAACCGTGATATAGACGAAGAGGTTGTATAATATCATTACCAACATAAGACCTACAAACAATCCCATTATTATATCCTTATTGGACAAAAATATAGTAACGTTTTCCGGGCTTACTATTGAGATAGGGAGG
>JASMME010000090.1 GCA_030748365.1 Lutibacter sp. | reverse complement strand
GGTTAAAAAAAGGAACCCTATGTAGTGTGTTGATTTCAAAAGATAGCGCCTTTGTGTTATTTTAAAACCATTTCGGTTTGTTATTATTGCCACAAGGGAGGTAAAAGTACAAAAAGTATATAAAAACAGGGGGGTTATACCGATTTAAATGGTTTTAGGGCAGCCCTAAGCACCGAATAAGCTGACAAAGACCCCTAGGCCAGGTCGTATTCCGGGTATTGCGTCCGCAACAAGGTGTCGGCCTTGGCTGGGAGCACTACTGCAAGGATATAGGTCAGTATCAAAAAACTTGTTAGGGAAAAAGCGTAGAGAAATAACCATAGGGGGGTGCTTACCTTTGGGTTTGTAATCAGTAGCTGAATGATTAAATTCAGCAATAAAATGACTTCTTGTCCACCAAAAATCATGTCTTCAAGCAACCATTTTTTTTGGGTCTTTCTAAAGCGTTCTTTGGCTGTTTTTCGGATTTTGATAAAGTGGTAAAGCAGGAAAGCAAACCCTCCCAAAAAAATGGTCAGCAAGGTGGTTTCAGGCGCGGCTTTGAGCGACAGATAGAGAAGGGTATACAGGAGTCCGGTCAGTGCGATGCGCGGAATCACAAAAAATTCCAAAAAGATCCGTCCGATGATGCCTTGGTATTTTTTAGACATGCTCTTGGTGCGGGCTTCCACCACGTCCATAAAACCAAATACCCCGAACTTTTTAAAGGCCGCGTTTTTGGCCGATTCGAAGGAGGTCTCAGGATGGGATTCCCAACACTGCTCAATGTCATTGGCCAAATGATCGACCAATTCGGTCTGTATGTCAAAATGTTCTACAAAATGAGCGCGGGTAAAACGGTATAGCTGCTGTATCTGTGTGTCGTTGAGTTTCATGAGCAATAAGGGGCTTAGGCGGGCTTCAGGTTGACAATGCGTTGTAAGGTTTCGATAAAGGCCTCCATTTCTGACAGTTTATGGGCTGTTTCCCGGCTTCCCTGGTCTGTCAGTGTATAGTACTTCCGCAAGCGGTTGTCAACCCGGACAACTTCTACTTCCAGTAAGCCCTCCGCTTCCAGTTTGTGCAATGTCGGATACAGGGCTCCTTCGGTGATGGTCAGCGAGCCTTTGGTCAGCGCTTTTACTTTTTGGGTAATCTCATAACCATACATCTTTCCCTTTTCTTCGAGTAAGGTTAAGACGATGGTCTGTAAAGTGCCTTTATACAATCGTTGATTTCCCATTTTATAGGTTGCC
Organism: Lutibacter sp.; assembly: GCA_030748365.1. Classification (GTDB taxonomy): domain Bacteria; phylum Bacteroidota; class Bacteroidia; order Flavobacteriales; family Flavobacteriaceae; genus Lutibacter. Next base: position 4,823 of record JASMME010000090.1, on the reverse strand, counting down.
TGGCTTTTGATATGACAGGTACAATAATAAGAAATTTTGTAATACCTAACAATCTTAGGTATATATATTTTTTTTGCATCTCAACGGTTTCTGTATTTTTGTGGGCAATATCAAATGCTATGGCAGCTTTTTACCCACTTACAATACAAGCGATCACCCGGGAAACTTCCCAGGCAGTCGTCATTGTTTTTAAACTTCCCGACACACTGAAGGACACCTTTCAGTTTATTGCGGGTCAGTATATAAGCCTAAAAACCATGCTGAACGGCGAGGAACTGCGCAGGGCCTATTCCATCTGTGCAGCCCCTGGTAGTGGTGAACTGTCGGTGGCCGTTAAGGCCATTCCGGGAGGCCGCTTTTCCGTATTTGCCAATACCGACTTGCAAGTAGGTGACCGACTGGAAGTCTCTCCTCCAACGGGCCGTTTTATCTTGGAAACCCGTGCAGACAAGGCAAGGCATTACCTGGGTTTGGCTGCCGGAAGTGGTATCACCCCGCTGATGGCTATGCTAAAAGCCGTCTTGGAAAACGAGCCTGACAGCACTTTTACCTTGGTATATGGAAACAAGACTGCAGCCGATACAATTTTTAGGGCTTCCCTGGCTTCGCTAGAGCAGCAATACCCAGCACGTTTTGTCCTGCAATACGTCCTGAGTCGGGAAACGAATCCGCCAGCCCTGTCTGGCCGGATCGATCGGTCAACCCTACACCATATCCTACAGCGCCGCGGTAAAGGAACCGCCTTTGACGAGGTCTTTATCTGTGGACCGGAAGCCATGGTAGACACTGCCCGGGAAACACTGAGCGACCACGGTATTGACAAGGCAAAGATTCACTTTGAATTGTTTACCGCCAGCCCTTCAACAGCCAATGACGCTGAGCCGTCTTTTGCCGGTGTCAGCAAGCTTACCGTTTTATTGGATGGGGTGGAAACGGCCTTTTCAACGTCCGCAGACAAAACCCTGCTAGAGGCATCCCTCGACGCAGGTCTGGACCCTCCTTATTCTTGTCAGGGAGGTTTTTGCACCAGCTGCCTGGCCAAAGTCACCCATGGGAAGGCTACCATGCCCGACTCATCAAGCCTTTCAGAAGCAGAACAAAAAGAAGGGTTTGTACTGACCTGCCTGGCCCATCCTGCCAGCAACCATATTCGGCTAGATTTTGATGATATTTCCTAAATTGACTAACTTCCCTTCTTAAATACCAAGCTATATGAGCCTTGCCGAAACAAAAGATGCCGTACTGATAGGACTCTTCCTGTCCTTTATGATTGGGCCCGTATTTTTTATGCTGATACAGACCAGTATCACCCGGGGAATCAGGGCGGCCATTTCCTTCAATGCCGGGGTGGTATTGGCGGATATTGTATTTATCCTGATTGCCTACTACGGCAGTCGACCCTTGTTGGAGCGTATCAAGGATGATCCGCGGATGTTTTACCTTGGAGGGCTTATCTTGCTCATCTATGGCTTGGTGGTGTTTTTAAACAAAGATCCACAGCGAACCGTACAGGGAAATCCGTTGGGGCTCAGTGAAAAGGTAAAATACACCCAGCGCTTTTTTCAAGGTTTCCTACTCAATTTTATCAATGTGGGGGTCCTGGCTTTCTGGCTGGGTATGATTGTGGTGATTGGGCCAAACCTGGCCATGGAACCAGGGAAAGTTGCGGCCTATTTCGGGGTCATATTAGCGGCTTATTTTGTGATTGACATCGGTAAGATTGCCTTGGCAAAGCAACTCAAAAAGAAACTGACCCCTTCGAGGACTTCCCGGATCAAACGCGGCATGGGCCTGCTGCTGATGGTTTTTGGAATGGCCTTGATCTTAAAGGGGTTCTTTCCGGAACAGACACTGGGTCTTAAACAAGTGATTGATCAGGCTGCTTTGTAAGAGTTGCCTTCAATCTCGCACCTTACTAAGCAACATACCCTCGTACAAACAGCGGCTTATTTAGGCCTTGCGGATCTGTAGAGACAATTCCTTTAATTGTTCCAAATCAATGGCTGAAGGCGCATCGATCATTACATCGCGGCCACTATTGTTCTTGGGAAAGGCGATAAAATCACGGATACTTTCTTGCCCGCCGAGGATGGCGACCAGCCGGTCTAACCCAAAGGCAATACCGCCGTGTGGGGGGGCTCCGTACTCAAAGGCATTCATCAAAAACCCAAATTGTTCCTTGGCCTCTTCAGGGCCAAAGCCCAACAGGTCGAAGAGCCGTGCCTGGGTGGCTTTGTCATGAATCCTGATAGAGCCTCCACCAATTTCATTGCCGTTTAAAACCAGGTCATAGGCATTGGCCCTTACCTTTCCAGGATCGGTGTCTAACAGGTGCATATCCGCTGGTTTTGGGGAAGTGAACGGGTGGTGCATGGCGTGGTAACGGCCCAATTCTTCGTCCCATTCTAACAAGGGGAAATCAACGACCCACAAAGGGGCAAATTCATCCGGTTTTCGCAAGCCCAGTCGTTCGGCCAACTCCATACGCAGGGCACTTAGCTGGGTTCTTACCTGGTGGGTTTCTCCAGATAAGATACAAATCAGGTCACCCGTTTGGGCGCCGGTGGCTACAGCCCATGCTGCCAGGTCTTCCTGGTTGTAGAACTTGTCGACTGATGATTTGTAAGTGCCGTCTTCCTGGCACTTTACATAGACCATTCCGCGGGCGCCAACCTGGGGCCGTTTGACCCAGTCGATCAGGCGGTCTATTTCTTTGCGGGTAAAGGAGGCTGCGCCGGGCACTGCCATCCCTACCACCAGGGCTGCCTGGTTAAATACCGGAAATTCTTTGTGTTGGGTTAGGGCGTTCAACTCGGCGAACTTCATCCCAAAACGAATATCGGGTTTGTCATTTCCATAGGTACGCATGGCTTCCTCGTAGGACATGCGGGGAAAAGAGCCTACTTTTACCCCATTAATTTCTTGTAAAAGGTGGCGGGTAAGTCCTTCAAAGGTTTGCAAGATGTCTTCCTGTTCCACAAAGGCCATTTCACAGTCTATTTGGGTAAACTCGGGCTGTCTGTCGGCACGCAGGTCTTCATCGCGGAAACATTTTACCAATTGGAAATACTTGTCCATACCGCCTACCATTAATAGCTGCTTAAAGGTTTGTGGAGACTGGGGCAGGGCGTAGAACTGACCTTCATTCATCCGGCTCGGTACCACAAAATCGCGGGCACCTTCGGGTGTCGACTTGATCAGGTAAGGGGTTTCTACTTCGATAAAATCCTGGGCTGAAAGGTATTTTCGGGTCTCCATGGCTACCCGGTGACGAAAAATCAACTTTTGCTTGACGGGGTTTCTCCGGATATCGAGGTAACGGTACTTCATTCGTAGCTCCTCGCCTCCGTCAGTATTGTCTTCAATGGTAAAGGGTGGTACCAGGGCCTCGTTTAGCACGGTCAGTTCTTTTACCAGTATTTCTATGTCTCCGGTGGGTAGCTGTGGGTTCTTGGATTCTCGTTCGATCACATTTCCTGTTACCTGGATGACAAACTCGCGTCCCAGGGTTTTTGCACGCTCCATAATTTCCGCAGGGCTGCGCTCTGCATCAAAGATTAGTTGGGTGACACCGTAACGGTCTCGTAGGTCTACCCAAATCATAAATCCTTTGTCTCGTGTTTTCTGTACCCAGCCTGCCAGACTGACTTCCTGACCGATATGGCTTGCGTTCAGGGCCCCATTTGAATGTGTTCTATACATTATTTTGTACGATTAAGTAGCGTGCGCAAATTTAATGAATTCAAACGGAGTTTGCGCGAATATCGCCTAAAAAAGCCCTGTTTTCCCAAAGGAATCTTCCTAAAGTTTGTACCTTTGGATTTTATAAATAACTGAGTCTACCTTGAAAACAAGCCTGTATTTGGTGCCCACCCCCATTGGAAATTTAAAGGACCTGACCTTTAGGGCTGTGGAGGTTTTACAGCAGGTAGATGGTATCCTAGCAGAAGATACCCGCACCAGTGCTAAGCTCTTAAAGCACTACCAGATTGAGACCCCTATGCAGTCTTATCATATGCACAATGAGCATCAAAAACTAGACAGGATTATTCAGCGCCTCCAACAGGGGGAAACCCTGGCCCTGATCTCCGATGCGGGGACACCGGCCATTTCGGATCCGGGATTCCTATTAACACGGGCCTGTATAGACCATCAGATTGCCATCGAGTGTTTGCCGGGTGCCACCGCCTTTGTACCAGCACTGGTCAACAGCGGTCTACCCAGTGATAAATTTGTGTTCGAAGGGTTTTTACCTGTTAAAAAAGGGCGGCAGACCCGCCTGCAGATACTGGCAGAAGAGCCGAGGACCATTGTTTGTTATGAATCGCCCCATAAACTACTGAAAACCCTGGGTCATTTTTCCGATTATCTCGGTGCAGACCGTCGGGTATCAGTCTCTCGTGAACTCAGCAAACTCTTCGAGGAGACCGTCAGGGGCACTTTGCAGGAAGTAATCGTTCATTTCCAAGACAAAACCCCCAAGGGGGAGTTTGTAATTATCCTAGCGGGAAAACCAACAGCTTCCAAACAAAAACGCAAGCTATAGCTCCGCTAAAAGACCTTATTTCTCAAGCCAATCCCGCCTTTTTTTACAAAGCATTTCCTTACTTTTACGGCCTGACAAAAAACAATAGACATGAACTATCAGTTGGTTTGTAGTGATATCGACGGAACCTTGTTAAACAAAACACGGGAACTCTCCACAGCGACCCTTGCTGCGGTTCGGCGTATCGCTCCGATTCCTTTTGTATTGATTTCTTCGCGTATGCCTAGGGCGATGCGGCATTTACAAGACGCGCTTGGTTGTGCAGAAACCCCTTTAA
>JASMME010000008.1:2549-20094 GCA_030748365.1 Lutibacter sp. | reverse complement strand
TGTTAAAGGTCTTTGGTTTTTCGTACCAGGAAAGGATAAATTTATTATAGGAAGAAAGGATACGGGCATCGGACATTTTTTCATTGGCCATACCGACGTACTCCCATTCATCCACTGTAGGCAATCTTTTTCCCTGGCATTCACAGTAGGCCTTTGCCGCAAACCAGGAGATATTGGTAACAGGTGCTTTCAAGGATTGACCAGCTCCCAGAAGGGTGTCATGTTCCCATCCGGCCAGGTAATTCTCATCTACAAAAAGCCGCTTGGCTTTGGAGCGACTCCATTGGGGGTTTTGTTGAACAAAGCTTAAAAATTCTTCGTTGGTAACGGGGTATATATCCATGTGGATGTCAGAAACAGATACCTGTAAAGAATCGCGTCCGTACAATGGAATATAATCACCTCCTTGAATAAAGGCCATGGTAGACTGAGCGTTTACCGTAATTGTCAACAAAAATAGTAAGAGGCTTGCGGGTCTTAATATGGCTTTCATATCAACTGAAAATTTTTAGTGTTTGCTTCTAACAGCCTCCACCCTGGCTGCTGAAACATCTGTCTTGTTATTATCCCAAGAGTTGTATACATAGGTCAAGACATCGGCTACTTCCTCATTGCTCAGGTGTTGCCGGGTCATAATACTGTTGTATTTATTACCATTGACGGTAATTTCACCTCTTAAACCATGCAACAAAATACCAATAGCCCTGTCTACGTCCGCGTTTAAATAATCGGAGTTGGACAGGGGTGGAAAAGCATTGGCAATCCCCTCTCCTGAAGCCTGGTGACAGGCCAAACAGTTGTTGACATAAATTTGCTTGCCCGAGGCTATTTTTCTCGCCAAAGATTTGTTGGCAGTAGCCGCGCCTTTATCTCCGTGCTCATCACCTGGCAGTTCCTGAACGCCCGTGAGTTCCTGAGAAGGGCTGCCCTGTTCCGTCTGCACCGTTCTAGAAACCTGCATTTTGGCAAGGTCTGACACTTTGGTGGGTGGGGGGCTACAAGCGGCCATCATCAACAAAGCAATCAGCGCCATGCCTAGGCTGTTGTACAAATTAATGGGGATTTTCATGTCAAAAGGGCTTATTCAATCAATGTAAAATCTTGAACAAAGTTGCCTTAGGGCTTATAGACGCCTTCCTTGGTGACTCCTGAATACACTTTTTTGTCTTCTTCTCCTTGTACTTTCAACATACCGATTGCTCCTTTGTTGAAGGCCCGGAAAATGGCGTGATCGACCAATATAAATGTTCCGGGAACATCTACCTTGAAATCAACAATAGCAGCCCCGCCTGCAGGAATGGAAGTCGTCTGGACATCCTTGTTTAACAGCGATCCACCTTCAATATGTACATTGTCAAAAATTTCTCCGATAACATGGAACGAAGACGTTAGGTTCGGTCCTCCGTTTCCGACATACAGACGAACGGTTTCGCCTACATTAGCGGTAATGGCATTGTCACCGGTTAAGGAACCAACTTTTCCGTTGAACACCACATAATCGGCATCTTCCTCGATGGCTTTATTCATGTCAAAGGCCTGTAATCCGCGCTCTCCATTTTCTCCCTCAGTATAAAAATCACCTTGCATGATGTAGTATTCTTTGTCTACCGGCGGCAGGCCTCCTTCTGGTTCTACCAGAATCAAACCGTACATTCCATTGGCAATGTGCATTCCTACAGGGGCAGTCGCACAGTGATAGACATACAATCCAGGATTCAGTGTTTTAAAAGAGAATGTTTTTTCGTGACCAGGGGCCACTAAGGAAGAGGTAGCCCCTCCTCCAGGACCTGTAACAGCATGTAGGTCAATGTTGTGAGGCAATTTATTGTCTGGATGATTTGACAGGGTAAACGCGACCTCATCACCGACTCTTGTACGGATAAAACTTCCAGGAACTGTACCTCCAAAAGTCCAGTAAACATAGGTTACGCCATCGGCCATTACACCTTCCTCTTCAATGATCTCCATATCTATCACCAGTTTCTTAGCAGGCCTGTCTCCTACCGGAGCTGGCACATACGGCGGAGCAGTTAGTTCCGCTTGCATCGTTCCGGTAACTTCTATATTGGCAGGGTCTGTAGGGGTATTACAAGCTGCCATCATTAACAAGGCAAGCAATGCCATGCCTATGCTGTTGGTTTTGTTTATTGGGTTTTTCATGTCTAAAAAAATATTTAATGGATGTAAAAATTATGATTTCCTATAAAAAAAACCGGGGTTATCATTATCAATGGGCAAAACTATAAAAGTTTCGTTGATAACCCCGGAAATCAATTCAAAAACAATATCTAAAATTCGATGAGATGTTCTCAACCTAAAATATGAATTGATTTTTTAACTATTACGTGTCTCTAAAGCTTCGTCTGTGGGGGTACCATGCTTGTAAAAGTCAATGATATACAAGAGTATCCCAGTGGTGAACATAGAAGCACAGATGACCAACACGACAAAATGAATACTGATCTCTTTTTGTACCGCCATAAACTCCATGCCGAATTTTCGTTCCAGGTATACCTGGGCCACGCCGGCAACCCCAAAGGCAACGGTCATCCCTATCATACCGATATTCGACAACCAATAAGCAGCCCTTCCGCGGGTGCTCTGGTACAGTTTCCTACCCGTCATATTGGGCAAACTGTAACTGATGATGGCCAATACAATCATGGCATAAGCACCCCAGAATGCCAGGTGACCATGCATAGCGGTTACCAAGGTTCCATGGGTGTATAGATTGGTTTGGGGCAGCGTATGGGCAAATCCTAGAAGCCCTGCCCCTACAAACGAGACAATAGCGGCGCCCAAAGTCCAGTAAAGGGCCAGTTTATTGGGGTGTTTCCTCTCTCCTTTGCGATACATATTGACCGCAAACAAGGCCATGGCCAAAAATGCCAGCGGCTCCAGGGCAGAAAAGATACCGCCCACGATCAACCAGATTTTATTCACTCCGATATAATAATAGTGGTGTCCTGTACCCAATATCCCAGACAAAAAAGTAAGGCCCACAATGATATAGAGCCATTTTTCGATTACTTCCCTGTCAACACCGGTCAGTTTGATAAGTAGAAAGGACAAAATACCGCCCATAATCAGCTCCCAGACGCCTTCTACCCATAGATGTACTACCCACCAACGGAAAAAGGAGTCGGTTACCTGGCTGTCAAAAGGCAGCATACCCGGCAGGTACAACAAGGCGGCAAATAACAGTCCCATGGACAGTACCAGGGCCGTCGTTGTCCGGCGTTTCCCCTTGAACAAGGTGACCAAAATAAGGCCTAAAAATAAAAGTACATTGACCACCACCAGGTAATCAAGCGGTCTTGGAATTTCTAAAAATTTCCGGCCTTCCCAATAATTAAAATGATACCCTACAATGGCAAGGACGCCAACCACTGCCAAACTGATCAGCTGCAGGTAAGCCAGTTTTACGTTGACGAGTTCGCGCTGGGCCTCCTCAGGAATAATATAATAAGCCGCTCCCATAAAACCGGACAACAGCCATACGACCAATAAATTTGTATGTACGGCCCTCGCGGTATTAAAAGGAATAAATTCGTGTAAATTATCAAAGCCTATCCTGGCAAATCCCATGATAAATCCATAAGTGATCTGCAATACCAGCAATAACATGGAAAGGGCAAAGAACCAATAGGCTACTTTTTGTGATTTGTATTTCATGATGTGTGTTGTTTAGTTCTCGATTCTTTCTTTGGCCAAAGGGGATACAATGCGTTCAAAGCCGTTTAGGTCTATCTCTCCAATCCATTGGAAGAAAGCAACCATGTCTTCGGCCTCTTCCTCACTCATCCCGTAGGCAACCATTTTTCTTCCATTGGGTTGCCAGGGTACTTCAGACATAAGTATGCTTTTGATAACTGCTTCTCCACTCCCACCAAATCGTTGGTCTAAGCGGTCAATAACCTTTGTTAGTTCCGGTGCGTAATAGCCGCCCTCTCCCAGGATGGTGTGACAGCCCATACAATTGTTTGCCTCCCAGATTTCTTTCCCCCTTACCACGGCATCGGTAAGGTTTTTTTCATTCGTTTGGTCATTCTCTATAGACAAGGAATACACCGTTAACCCGATAAAGACGAGAAACGTGACCAGTGTACCTCCCAAAAAGAACGTTCTAGCCTGTTTTTTAGATAACATGTTTGATTGATTTGATTATTTATTTATTTAATAATAAAAGACCTTTTTATCTTTTATGTAACAAAATTAATACACCAAAAACATATAAAACATGATTTAAATCAGTAAGTGAAGATTTTATCTTTTTCAATTAGGGAAGGCCTATTTCCTTTAGGCTGAGTACCCTTCCTTGTTCGGAAATTTCCTCAGCGAATTCAAGAATGCTCTTATCCCGGAATTTCTTTAGTAGGTTTTCCTTAAAGGGTTCTACAATAAAATGGACGGGGCAAGGGTTCATTGAATCGCAGGCGTTGAGTCCAAGAAAACAATCGGTCAGTCGCTGCATGCCGTCTATATTATCAATGATATCACAGATGGTGTGGTCCTTGTTCTTAGCCGTCATAAAAAAGCCACCCCTGGGCCCCTTGGTAGAAGAAATAATCCCAGCCCGAACAAGTTGCTGGAATAATTTGGCCAAAAAAGGAGTAGGCACATCAATACTGTCAGATATCTCCCTGGCACTTATTTTCCGATCCTCAGACGTATGTTCAGCCAGAAACAAGGTGGATAAAATAGCATATTTGCTAGCCCGTGATAACACAACCAATTGAATTTTACTTGTTAAAGTACAAATTTAGTAAAAAAAGAGTAAAAAGTATTATATTTTACATATTCTTAACTACTAAATTTCACCTTGAATATACTGGAAAGCAGTGGTATTATAAAAGAAATATCCTTATTTTTGTGCCATTATTTTTCTCAAGTCGTTAAAAGTACTATGAATAAGTTGATAAAGCTGCTCTATTCTACCCGCCTGATGGCCACCTTGTTTATCGTTTTTGCTACAGCCATGGGGCTCGCCACTTTTATAGAAAATGATTATGGTACGGAAACCGCCAAGGCACTTGTCTACAACAGTTGGTGGTTTGAAGCCATCATGTTGTTATTGGCCATTAATTTCTTTGGAAATATCTTTCGATACAAATTATACAGAAGGGAAAAATGGGTGGTGCTGGTTTTTCACCTTGCCTTCTTATTGATAATTTTGGGAGCCGGTGTTACCCGCTATATCAGCCATGAAGGAATTATGCCTATCAAGGAAGGAGAAACCACCAACCGCTTTCTTTCTGAGAAGAATTACCTAGAGATTGTCATCAATAATGGAAAGGAACAGAAAACACCGTTCCGCAAACCGCTATTGCTTTCAGCACTGGGCAAGAACCACTTTGTCTACCAAACGGAATTCAGGGGCACACCGGTAGCTGTTGAAATGACCGACTATATCCCAAATGCCATCGATGTTTTTGAGGAAACCGACCAGGGAGTACCCCACCTCCTACTCGTAGAGGCCAGTGGGGGCAACCGGCACGAACACTATATTAAAAAAGGTACGTCGGAACTCATTCACGGGGTCTTAATCGGTTTTGATGCCCCCAACAGGAATACCATCGACATCAACAGTGTTGGAGACTCGCTGACAATCAATTCCTCCGTGGAGGGCAGCTTCTTTCGCATGGCTGATAACCTACGAGGCAAGATTGCCAAAGACAGCGTTCAAAAACTATCTTTACTCACTTTACACCAACTTGCAGGGCTACAGTTCGTCATACCAAAATCCCCTGTTAAAGGGCTATACAAGACCCTAACTGGCGATGCAGAAACGGCTACGCTGGCTCAACTCGAATTTGAGGTACGGGTAGCTGATGAGGTGAAAAAGATACCGGTTAAAGGTGGTAAATTTGCCATTCAACAGCCTAGCCAATTTTCGGTAGGCGCGCTGAATTTTACAATGAGCTATGGGGCCATGCAAAAAGAACTTCCTTTTAGTATAAAACTCAATGATTTCCAATTGGACACCTATCCCGGTTCATCGAGTCCGATGTCCTATGCCAGCGAACTGACCGTAATCGATCCGGAAAAAACCTTTGACTTTCGGGTATTTATGAATAATATCCTGCGCTTCCGGGGCTATAAGTTCTTTCAGTCGAGCTACCAGATTACAGAACAATACGAAGAAACGCATTTGAGTGTAAACTACGATTTCTGGGGAACAACCCTCACCTATATCGGCTATTTTCTACTCTATGCAGGCCTGTTGCTCAACTTATTTATAAAAGGAACACGGTTTGACCAACTGCGTAAAAGCTTGCGTAAGATCCTGCTTACAAAAAAAGTGTTTGGCCTGGCTGCCCTCCTACTCCTCAGTACAGGGATACAGGCACAGCAACACAACCACCCCCTGAGTGAGCAACAAATAGATTCAGTAATCACGGCCACTAGGGTAAGTCCTGAACATGCCGATAAATTTGCCAAACTCGTCATACAGGATGCCGGTGGTAGGATGAAACCCGTACACACCTACGCCTCCGAATTGCTAAGGAAATTGAGCAAACACGACACCTTTAAGGGGCTAAATGCTACCCAGGTTTTGTTGTCCTTGCAACAAAACCCCCGAACCTGGTTCCGTATGCCAATTATTTACCTCGAGAAAGGGAATGACAAACTCCGAGAGATGATCGGAGTATCAACAACCGATAAGTACGCCAACCTGGCAGATTTCTTTGATGAAAAAGGAGCCTATAAGATTGGGGAAGCCCAACAGAAAGCACACCAAAAAAACATCAAAAGCAAGTTCGAAAAGGACCTAATCAATGTAGACAGACGGGTCAATTTACTCTATTCGGCCCTGATGGGCGAGGTACTCCGTTTCTTTCCTGTACCCAACGACCCAAACAATAGCTGGGTAGCCCATAACAACCTGCCTGCAAGTGGTTTTAAGGGGCAAGACTCAGTATTCGTCAGACAAATTATGCCCATATACCTACAGACCTTGACAAAGGCCTGTACAGAAAATAATTATACCGAAGCCGACCAACTGGTAGAAGGAATCGCCAAATTTCAACGGAAGTTTGGAGCAGCCGTCCATCCAGGTGCAGCAAAGATCGACCTGGAAATCAACTATAATAAATACGACGTATTCCGAAAGCTTTTTAGCTATTATATGTATATCGGCACCCTGATGTTTTTGTTCGTCATCGCTGGTATTTTTCAACAAAACACCTTGCTGCGCTGGCTGGTTAGGTTAAGTGGCCTTCTAATCGTCGGACTGTTCCTACTGCACACAGGCGGACTGATAGCCCGTTGGGTTATCAGTGATCACGCCCCCTGGAGCAACGCCTACGAATCGATGATCTACGTCGGCTGGGCAACCATGTTATTTGGACTGATCTTCGGTAGAAAATCATCTATCACACTGGCAGCAACCGCCTTTCTAACAGCCTTTATCCTGATGGTTGCGCACTGGAACTGGATGGATCCCGAGATTGAGAACTTGGTACCGGTACTCAACTCCTACTGGCTGATGATCCACGTAGCTATCATTGTGGCCAGTTACGGCCCTTTTGCCCTGGGAATGCTCCTGGGACTGATTGCACTGGTACTGATGATCTTTACCAACCGTACCAATCAAAAGAAAATAGACCGGATGCTCAAAGAAATTACGGTTATCAACGAAATGTCTTTGACCGTTGGCCTGGTCTTATTGACCATCGGTAATTTTCTGGGAGGACAGTGGGCCAATGAAAGTTGGGGGCGTTACTGGGGCTGGGATCCTAAAGAAACCTGGGCCCTGATCAGTATTATGGTCTACGCCTTTGTATTACACGCTAGGCTGGTGCCAGGCTTGCGGGGACGCTATACTTTTAACCTGCTATCTGTCATTGCCTTTGCCTCAATATTGATGACCTATTTTGGGGTTAACTTCTATTTGTCGGGACTGCACTCCTATGCCAGTGGAGACCAGGCAATCACTCCCGGATTTGTGTACTATACCACCGGTATTGTAACAGTCATAGCACTGATCGCCCTTGTACAGTACAAAAAACACTACAAAAAATAAGGGGACGTTTTCTAAAAAACGTACCTTTGCCACTATTAAACCAATACCCTATGTTCAATAAATATATCAAGGTAATCCTAGCGATCGGTGTTTTTGTATGGGCCGTGCTACAATTTGTAGATGGATATATCATGAATGGAATTTCGCTGGTGCTGCTTTCCGGTATCTTTGTATTGTTCTATTTTAAAAACGAATTTATCTTGTTGGCTTTTTGGCAATTGAGAAAACAAAATTTTGCAGGTGCCGGTAAATGGCTGTCCTATATCAAGAACCCCAGCAGTGCCCTGGTAAAAAAACAGGAGGGCTATTACAACTTCCTACACGGGATTATGGTCTCTCAAACCAATATTACCCAGGCAGAAAAATTCTTTAAAAAAGCCCTAAAACTAGGCTTAAATATGAAGCATGATATGGCCATGGCCAAGTTACAGCTCGCAGGGATTGCCATGACCAAAAGAAGAAAAAGAGAGGCGACCACCTTAATCAACGAAGCAAAGAAATTGGACAAACAAAACGTATTGGCTGAACAGATTAAAATGCTGAAGCAGCAAATGAAAAAAATATAGACACGTCCTCTTTATAATAAAAAAGCCCCGCTTCTGCGGGGCTTTTTTATTTTATTCGAGGAAAATACGACGCAGATCCTTCGTATAGTGAATCAGTCGTACCCCTTTGTTTTCGAGGATACCATCCCGTTCTCTAAAATCAAAATGCGTCATCAGACGCGTCGATGCCCCCAAGCCCAAACCGGCCCGTACGTCTCCGGCACTCGCAAGCCTCAACAGGACATCATAGGTGATATCAAAACCTTTTATGGCATAGTCTGAGGGATAACTGTGGTTGCGGGCACGGTACTTGTCAAAGAAATTCGCAACAGCTATATCATCTGTATCCAACAGGGTGTTGGTGGCGTAGGTAAAGCCGAGTGAGCCCAGGGAACTGTTCTCTATGTTCTCAAAATTCTTACCTTTCTCAAAGGCAAACAAGCGAATGCGATAGTCCTCAGCAAAAGCCTTTAGGTTATTGACCGCTGCGGCCGTGGTGACTACCTCATCCGTAATCAGGAGCACCCAATTATTTCCCATGGAATCGAGCCGGCTAAAAATGGTATCGTACTCGATAAAACCCTTCTCGGGTTGCAGGACTGAGATGTCTTGTATGGAATCAAAGGATTTTAGTTGGTCTACAATTCGTAGAAGTTTCTTCGTTGAGGAGGGCTTTTCATCGTTGATGACCAATACATTGGCCCCTTGATACTGTTTGTTGAGATGCTGCATCACGGTGTCCTCATAGACCTGTTTATCAGGCGCAGACTTGAGTAGGTTTGGGGAAGTGTGTGCCGCTTGTTTCTTAGAGTAAAAAGGAGCGATCACAGGAGTCTTTATCTTGTTTGAAAGCCAGTGTGCCTTTTCATAAAAGAGCGGACCGATTACCAAATCTGCTGAATCCAGTGGTTGGTGGTTGACCAGGTACTGTAATTTCTCCACACTGTTTTCCGTATCGTAATGATCTACCTCAACCGTATATCCTTTGGTACGCAAAGAATCAATCGCCATAGCGGCCCCCATATGAAAATCGGTAACAATACTCAACAAGGAATGTCCCTTTTCAAAATTTTTCCTCCGTATGGAGTCTTCAGCAATTCTATGAAGCTGATAGGGAAGCATTAGGGCGACCCGCAAAGGTTGTTGTAGGTCGGGGTTTTCAGCAAAGAGAACAGGCGCCTCCGTATTTTCAAGCAGTCTTATTTTTAAAAGCATCCCCAGTTGTAAGCCCTCGGAAAGTTCTGGGTTTAGTTGATAAAGTGCTTGCTCGGTCAGGCCATATTTCCGGGTTAAGCCAAAGAAGGTATCTCCTTTTACAACCTCGTGAACCTGGTAGGTGTCTGTGGCCAAAGGCTTCTTAGGAGCCAGCGGGATTTGCAATTCCATCCCAATCTTTAGGCCCTCATTCAACAAGGGGTTCGCAGCCTTTAGGGTAGTTATGTCAATACCAAAGCGACGGGCAATACCATACAAAGTTTCCTTGGGTTTTACCAGGTAACGCTGCGCTGCGGTCTTTTCCTCCGTTGGTGCAGTCACCTCAAGAGTTTCCTCAACAGGAACGAGCATGATCGTATTGGCTTTGGGCCTCCTACTGAGGCCTGGGTTTAAACGAAGCAGGTACCTGACAGACACCTCGTGGTTCCGGGCAATACTACGGAGGGTCTCCCCTTCTTTGACCTTATAGGATTCATGGGTTTTTTGTTGGGCAAAACCCAGACTGGCTATCAACAACAAAGGCACTAGTATTCTGATCATTTGCATGCGTAAGATTCTAATGTGTTATTCCCATTCAATGGTTGCCGGGGGTTTGGAACTGATATCATATACAACCCTGTTCACCCCTTTTACCCCATTGATTATCTTATTTGATATCTGCTGCAAAAAGGTATGGGGAAGGTCTACCCAATCTGCGGTCATACCATCCGTAGATTCCACTGCCCGGAGGACCACTGCCTTTTCATAAGTTCTTTCATCTCCCATAACTCCCACCGAATTGACTGGTAAGAGCATGGCCCCTGCCTGCCAAATCGCATCGTACAAACCAGCCGCTTTCAGGCCTTGTACAAAAATATGGTCTACTTCTTGTAGCATACGAACCTTTTCCGGCGTGATATCTCCCAGGATTCGGATACCCAGCCCCGGTCCTGGGAAGGGATGGCGGCCCAAGAGTTCATCGTCAATCCCCAGGGTACGCCCCACACGCCTGACTTCATCTTTAAACAGGGTGTTTAGGGGTTCGATTACCTTTAGCTTCATAAAATCGGGCAAGCCACCCACATTGTGGTGGGATTTGATGGTCGCTGAAGGACCACCAGTGGCTGAAACCGATTCGATAACATCGGGGTAGATGGTTCCCTGGCCTAACCAGGATACCTCTTTGATTCGATGGGCTTCGTCATCAAAGACCTCGATAAAGACCCTTCCGATGACCTTGCGCTTGGCCTCCGGTTCTGACACCCCTTCTAAGGCCTCCAAAAAGCGTGCCGAAGCGTCTACACCTTTTACATTGAGTCCCATATGTTCGTACTGATCAAGTACCTTTTCAAATTCGTTCTTGCGCAACAGTCCGTTATTGACAAATATACAATAGAGATTTTGCCCAATTGCTTTGCTGATCAATGTGGCGGCTACCGTAGAATCAACCCCTCCGGAAAGCCCCAACACCACCCTGTCATTCCCAAGGGTTTCTCGCAGCATGGCAACAGTAGATTCTACAAAAGAATCGGGGGTCCAGGTTTGTGCGAGACCGGCAATGTCCACCAAAAAGTTTTTGAGTATGGTCAAACCATCCTTAGAATGGTACACTTCCGGATGAAACTGTATGCCATAGGTAGGTTCATCATCAATTGTAAAAGCAGCATTCTCAACATCGTGTGTACTGGCAATCAAGCGAAAGTTCTGCGGAAGTTCCAAAATGGTATCGCTGTGACTCATCCATACCTGAGAGCCTTGGTCAACCCCTTTAAAAAAAGGGGTATCTTTCTCGACAAATGACAGGTTTGCCCTGCCGTATTCCCGGGTACTGGAAGCACCCACGTTGCCACCAAACTGATGGGCCATATACTGCGCCCCAAAACAAACGCCCAATAGGGGCAGCTTGCCTCTTATCTGAGAGAGATCCGGACGGGGTGCTTCGGAGGAACGGACCGAAAAAGGACTTCCCGAAAGAATGACCGCCTGGTAATCGGATAAATTAAACTGCTGGCTGTTGTAGGGGAAAATTTCACAAAAAATATTTAATTCCCGAACCCTTCGGGCAATCAACTGTGTATACTGAGAGCCGAAATCTAAAATAAGTACCTGATGTTGCATCCGCAAAAATACTATATAAAATATATATACCGGAAGGCTTTGGGATTTTTTTTAGCACAAAGCCATTATAAGAACTTTAAAAGTAGCCCACAAAGAAGCGTTTTGAGCGCAGATGTCCTTTTTTACAGTTTAACAGACCCGTAAAAAACACCGACATAGCCCACAGGACTTTTTTGAGCGCCTCTAAGCTACTTTTGCAAAATTGAGAACTTGTTAATAACTTCGACAATAGCCCTGCTGAATACGGGTAACTTCCGCAACCCGATTTTGTATATTTGTTAGGTTAATCTATGTGATATTTTATGAGTGAAGAAATAACAAAACCGAATTATTCGGCCGATAGTATCCAGGCCCTGGAGGGCATGGAACACGTACGTATGCGCCCATCCATGTATATTGGGGATGTTGGCATGAGGGGTTTGCACCACCTGGTCTATGAAGTAGTGGATAACTCTATTGACGAGGCCATGGCTGGCCACTGTACCAATATAGAGGTCATTATCCATAAGAACAATGCCGTTTCGGTAAAAGACAACGGTCGGGGTATTCCGGTGGGTCAGCACAAAAAAGAAGGGGTCTCTGCCCTGGAGGTGGTCATGACCAAAATCGGTGCTGGCGGTAAATTTGACAAAGATTCCTATAAGGTGTCGGGCGGACTCCACGGCGTGGGGGTATCCTGTGTAAATGCCCTGTCTGAACACCTCAAGGCAACGGTCTTTAGAGAAGGGAAAATCTGGCAGCAAGAATACGAACGTGGCAAGGCCTTGTATCCTGTCAAACCTGTAGGTGAAAGTGATGAAAACGGTACGGTGGTTACTTTTGTGCCCGATGCGAGCATTTTTACCCAAACCATAGAATACAACTATGAAACCCTGTCTGCTCGGATGCGGGAACTGTCTTACCTAAACAAACACCTACGCATTTCCCTAACAGACGAAAGAACTGAGGATGAGGAAGGAAACTACCCCTCAGAAAACTTTTACAGCGAGGAAGGGCTCCCCGAATTTGTCAGCTACTTGGATGCCACCCGTGAACAGCTTACAGCCGGGGTCATTGCCATGGAAGGGGAGAAAAATGGCATTCCAGTAGAAGTGGCCATGGTCTATAACACCTCTTATACAGAGAACCTACATTCCTATGTAAACAATATCAATACCCACGAAGGAGGTACCCACCTGTCCGGATTCAGGCGCGGGCTGACCAACACCCTTAAAAAATACGCAGAAAATTCTGGCATGCTCGACAAATTGAAGTTCGACATCGCCGGAGATGACTTTCGTGAAGGCCTGACCGCCATCATCTCTGTCAAGGTTGCTGAGCCACAATTTGAAGGTCAAACAAAGACCAAACTAGGCAACCGGGAAGTTACTTCTGCCGTCAGCCAAGCCGTTTCAGAAATGCTCAACGATTACCTGGAAGAAAACCCAGGGGATGCCAAGACCATAGTCCAGAAGGTAATCCTGGCAGCACAGGCAAGACATGCCGCACGCAAGGCCCGCGAGATGGTACAGCGAAAAACGGTTATGTCAATCGGTGGACTCCCCGGAAAATTGAGCGATTGCTCTGAAACAGATCCGGAAAAATGTGAAATCTTCCTGGTAGAGGGAGACTCGGCGGGAGGAACTGCCAAACAGGGGCGTGACCGTATGTTCCAGGCCATCTTACCCCTACGAGGAAAGATCCTGAACGTGGAAAAAGCCATGCAACACAAGGTCTTTGAAAATGAGGAGATTAAGAATATGTTTACCGCATTGGGGGTTACCATCGGTACGGAAGAAGACAGCAAGGCGCTCAACCTAGAAAAACTGCGCTACAACAAAATCGTGATCATGTGTGATGCCGATGTAGATGGTAGTCATATCGCCACCCTGATCCTTACTTTCTTCTTCCGGTATATGAAGGAACTGATTGAGAACGGACACGTATACATTGCCACCCCACCACTCTACCTGGTTAAAAAAGGACAGAAAAGGGCCTATGCCTGGAACGATGACCAACGTGACCTGACAGCCCAGCAAATGGGCGGCAGTGTTTCGATACAACGCTACAAAGGTCTTGGAGAGATGAATGCAGAACAACTCTGGGACACCACCATGAACCCCGAGTTCAGGACACTCAGACAGGTAACAATCGATAACCTGAGCGAAGCGGACAGGGTGTTCTCTATGCTGATGGGAGACGAAGTGCCCCCGCGTAGGGAATTCATCGAAAAGAACGCCAAATACGCCAATATCGATGCTTAGGTAGTTCATTCCGCAAAGAAATTACGTCCTTATAAAAAGAGTTTGTTATTTAAACAAACTCTTTTTATTTGCGTTATATTTGTAGTACAAAACAGGTGTAAATCAAAAAAATACGCTATGACTATGAAAAAAACAAAAAAAACCTTGCTAATGCTGTGTTGTTCCCTTGGCATCAGCCTGAATGCACACTCACAAGACCTGGGAAGCCTGCTAATGGCAGGAGATGATGCCAATTTGTTGCTGAGCAACTACCTAACACCCTTGGTGGAGGGGATGAGCTACAGCCTTAACAACGGCTGGTATCACACGGCAAAGACCCATAAAAAATTGGGCTTTGATATTTCCCTTTTAGCGAATGTGGCCCTGGTTCCAAACAGCGCCAAATCCTTTCTATTCGAGGAAGGAGATTATCAATACCTTTCCGTGTCGGGAAACAACAAAAATCTCAATACCGTGATGGGGACCGCAAACAATTCGACCATCAATGTACAAATTCCCGAAGCCGGTGATTATAAAGTCGGCAGTTTTCGTATGCCTGGTGGTATTGGAGATGAACTACCGACAAGCGGCATTCCCACTCCTATGCTTCAGGCCAGTGTAGGCATTCCATTCAGTACCGATATCAGTCTGCGCTATTTACCAGGGATAAACACCAAAGGCGTGACAGGTAATTTGATGGGAATCGGTATCAAACACAACCTGCTACAATACATGGGCCCCATAGATAAACTGCCTTTAAACCTGGCTTTGTTTGCCGGTTATACCAGTATGGATGTCCAATATACCGTTTCAGAGACACACCGCGATCAGCTACTCGATTTCAGGGTACAAACCTACACGGTACAAGCACTTGTTTCCCTCGACCTACCCCTGATCGCTGTTTACGGAGGCATTGGTCTAGACAGGGGAAGTGCTGCCCTGCAACTGAAAGGCGCCTATGTACTGGCCTATAGCCTGGAAGGGGTTAACCTAACTGAAACGGTTACCGACCCTATTGACATGCGCATAAAGACCCATGACCTCACTACTACGCTGGGTGCCCGGCTCAACCTCCCCTTCTTTAAAATCTACGGAGCCTATTCAATGAAGCAGTACAACACCCTAACTGCAGGGGTCGCTTTTAGTGTCCGTTAAGTAGAAAATCTTAGCCAATTCAGTGACAAAAATGTTTTTTCAGAAAAAAAAGAAAACAATTTCGAAAACTACCCGTTTTCCAATGGTTTAAGTAGGTCAGATTTCGTACATTTACCCCCGTTTTAAACTCTAAATACCCACAATAAAAATGAAAGTTACCATCGTAGGAGCAGGTGCTGTCGGTGCGAGTTGCGCCGAGTACATCGCGATCAAAGATTTTGCCTCGGAAGTAGTGCTGATTGACATCAAAGAGGGCTTTGCTGAAGGAAAGGCCATGGACCTGATGCAGTGTTCTTCGTTGAATGGTTTTGACACCAAGATTACCGGAACCACGAACGATTATGCAAAGACGGCAGGCAGTAATGTTGCTGTCATTACCAGTGGTATTCCAAGAAAACCGGGAATGACCCGTGAAGAACTGATCGGAATCAATGCTGGAATCGTACAATCCGTAGCTGAAAACCTGATAAAGCACTCTCCTGAGGTCATCCTGATCGTGGTGAGTAACCCAATGGATACCATGGCCTACCTTACCCATAAGGCTACTGGACTTCCCAAACACAGAATCATCGGCATGGGTGGTGCCCTCGACAGTGCCCGCTTTAAATACCGCCTGGCAGAGGCCCTGGATTGTCCGACATCCGATGTTGACGGCATGGTTATTGGCGGACACAGCGACGTTGGTATGGTACCCCTAATCGGCAAGGCTGTTAGAAACAGCGTAGCCGTTGCTGAATTCCTCACTGCGGAACGTATGCAGCAAGTAGTCGAGGACACCAAAGTGGGTGGAGCTACCCTTACAAAACTACTCGGAACCAGTGCCTGGTATGCGCCGGGTGCCGCTGTTTCCGAGCTGGTAAAAGCCATCGCATTGGATTCCCAGAAAATGTTCCCCTGCTCAGCCTTGCTGGAAGGAGAATACGGTTTAAACGATATTTCCATAGGCGTTCCCTGCATCCTGGGCAAGAACGGAATCGAAAAGATTGTAACGGTCAGTCTTTCAGAGGCTGAACAGGCCAAGCTACACGAAAGTGCGGAAGGCGTTCGCAAAACGAATGGCCTGCTATAAGCCATTGTAGTAACTATATAAAAAACCTCAGACCTACCGATCTGAGGTTTTTTTGTGGAGGTCAAGACCCTAAGCCCATCCCTGTGGTTCAGAATCGTGTACCGAAAAATGGATGAATTATAGCGTTGACCGATAACAGCACATACCTTCTCTAAACCCAAAACAATACTCAAAATAATCAGCAAAGCAAAAGAAGACTGTTTTGGGGTAAATTCAGGCGGATAAAAACCAAAAAAGAATTGTTAAATCCTTCCTTAAATCATATATTTGCACGTTTTAGTAAACGTTATTTTTTTGCAGAAACACGTAATTTTACTAGCAACTAACTGACTAAACGTTTACAGCAGATGAAATTTTACATTTAAATCATATAATAATGCAAAACAAAGGACTTATAAAGCTATTCGCCGTGTTGTTCGGATTGGTAAGTTTGTACCAACTGTCGTTTACGTGGTTTACCAATGGCGTGGAGGATGCAGCGAAGGTATACGCCGCAGCGAGATCGGAAGACGCCCGGGAAATGGCCACAATGGAACGGGCCTATCTGGACTCTGTAGCCAATAAACCAATCGTTGACCTCGGCTTTACCAGTTTCAGCTACAACGATGTCAAAGACAAGGAACTAAACCTAGGGCTCGACCTCAAAGGCGGGATCAACGCCATCCTACAGGTATCGGTTAAGGACATCCTTATCGGCCTAGCCAACGAGTCGAAGAACCCTGTGTTCAACGAAGCCCTGGCCAAAGCCACTGACCGACAAAAAAGCAGCGATGACACCTTTTTAGAACTGTTTTTCGAGGCATTTGAAGACCTGAGCAAAGGAACGGTCAAACTGAGCGACCCGAGTATCTTTGGTAACAAATCCCTCCGTGAAAAGATTAACTTTAAGCTGACGGATGCGGAGGTCAAACCCATTATCGAAGCCGAAGTTACCGGATCTGTCAATACCGCTTTTGAAGTGTTGCGCAGTCGTATCGATAAATTTGGGGTGACCCAACCAAACATCCAACGGATTGGACAGTCAGGAAGGATTCTTATTGAACTACCCGGCGCCAAGGATATTGACCGTGTAAAACGCTTGCTACAAAGTACTGCCGAGCTACAATTCTGGGAAGTGTACGCCAACCAGCAAACAGCCAACTTCCTGCTACAGGCCAACAGTTTTGTCGAAAACCTTCTGAAAAAAGAAGCGAAAAAAAGCACTGAAAAAACGGAT
>JASMME010000008.1:1392-2539 GCA_030748365.1 Lutibacter sp. | reverse complement strand
CGCAGTACTTGACGACCTATTGGGCGCTGTCTCAGACTCCCTGGCAAGCCAACAAACAACGAACTTGTTCAGTGTACTTTCTCCCAGTTTTCCACAGAGTCAACAACAAGTTTCCTCTATCATAGGAAATGCCAAGGTAGCAGACACTGCCAAGGTCAATGAATACCTGTCGATGAAAGCAGTAAGGGCCCTCTTACCCAACGACATGAAATACACCAAATTTCTATGGGATGCCAAGCCCTTTTCAGCAGTGCTGAAAAGCAATGGGGAGGCGGTTGAAATGATCAACCTATACGCCATCAAATCCAACCGGGAAGATATGGCTCCTATTGAAGGGGATGTAATTGACGATGCCAGCCAGGAATTTGGACAGACCAACAAACCTGAGGTAAGCATGACCATGAATGTAAGGGGTACCAGGCTATGGGGTAAAATGACCACCGACAATGTTGGGCAATTCGTCGCAGTAGTCCTAGATGACTACGTCTATACCGCCCCAATTGTAAATACACCTATTACCAATGGACGTACCTCCATTTCCGGGGGTAGCATGACCGTAAGTGAGGCCCAGGATATTGCCAATGTACTTAAGGCAGGAAAACTGCCGGCTGCAGCTCATATCATCCAGTCAGAAGTGGTAGGTCCATCACTGGGCCAAAAAGCAATTGACAGCAGTATGCGTTCCTTCGCACTGGCACTGGTACTTGTTTTGTTGTGGATGATTTTTTACTATGGTAAAGCAGGGGCATTTGCCGATATTGCCCTGGCAGTGAACATCCTGTTAATCTTTGGCGTACTGGCTGCCTTCGGAGCCGTACTGACCCTTCCTGGAATTGCTGGTATCATCCTAACCATCGGTATGTCTGTGGATGCGAATGTGATCATCTTTGAACGTATCAAAGAAGAGTTGAACAAGGGAAAAGTACTAAAAGCTGCCATCAGCCATGGCTTTAGCTTTAAAGGGGCCTTGTCTGCCATCATTGATGCCAATATCACCACCATGTTGACCGGTGTCATCCTCTATACCTTTGGTACTGGACCGGTAAAAGGATTTGCCTACACCCTAATCGTCGGTATCATTACCTCGCTCTTTACAGCGGTATTCATTACCCGACTATTGATTGACTGGTATGCGAATAAGGGACAA
>JASMME010000008.1:0-1382 GCA_030748365.1 Lutibacter sp. | reverse complement strand
TTTTGGGGCACAACCCCCCCGGGAGAGCCCCCCCCCCTGGTCGGGGCGCGTGGACCAAAAATTGGTTTAAAAACCTCTACATCAAATTTCTACAAAAAAGAAAGATCGCCTATATAATCTCAGGAACGATCATACTAATCGGCGTCTGGTCATTGATTAGCAACGGCTTGAATTACGGGGTGGATTTTGTAGGAGGAAGAACCTATGTAGTGAAATTTGACAAGGTTGTCAACCCAACTGATGTGGCCACTACCCTCAAAGCATCCTTTGGAAGCGCGCCCGAAGTGAAATCATACGGAGAGGCCAGCCAACTAAAGATTACGACCAAGTATAAAATTGATGAAGAGGGGAACCAGGTGGACGACCAGGTACAAGACCTTCTCTATAAAGGACTAGGCGATTATTTGCCAGAAGGATTGACCATGGAAGCCTTTAAACCCGGCTTTGCAGGAGATAAAAAGGCTGGTATCATGAGCGCCATCAAAGTAGAACCTACCATTGCAGATGATATCAAGACCGCCGCTGGATGGGCCATCATGGGCTCCTTGTTCGTAGTGTTCTTGTACATCCTGTTACGATTTAGAAAATGGCAATACAGCCTGGGAGCGGTGGCCGCCGTATTCCACGATGTATTGGTGGTACTCACAATTTTCTCTCTTTGCTGGAAATTCCTACCTTTTGATATGGAAATCGGACAATCGTTTATTGCAGCCATCCTAACCGTGGTCGGGTACTCCCTAAACGATACCGTGGTCATTTTTGATAGAATTAGAGAATTTGCTGGTGCCCACAGTTCCTGGCGTTTTGATAAAACTGTTGACCAGGCCTTGAGCAGCACCCTGGGAAGAACCATCAATACCTCACTGACCACTTTGGTTGTGTTGCTGGCTATCTTCCTCTTTGGAGGTGATGCCATCAAAGGATTTATGTTTGCCTTGATCGTAGGGGTGGTGGTAGGAACCTACTCATCACTGTTCATCGCATCCCCAATCATGTACGATACAACCAAGAAACTGAATAAAGAACAAAAATAAGGAAGGATGAACCATCATTCCAAAAACCGTTTTGCACTGTCAAAACGGTTTTTGCGTTTCAAATTAATAATTAACCTGCTTTTCGGCTTTATAGTCACCCTATGATTCCTACCTTTGCAATAACATAAGAACCAGCGTATGATTACACTACACGACAAGTATTTTAAACCCTATATCGCTGCCAGTGAGATTGAGACAGCCGTACAAACACTGGTAAAGCAAATCAGCGCAGACCTTTCAGACGAACCAGCACCCTTGTTTATCGGTATCCTGAACGGCTCCTTTATGTTTGTCGCAGACTTCGTCAGAAAATACCCTGGTAATTGTGAAGTCTCCTTTGTAAAACTT
>JASMME010000089.1 GCA_030748365.1 Lutibacter sp. | reverse complement strand
CACGGCGATCTCGAAACGGCTGTACAGACGATGAAACTCGGAGCCTTCGATTATATTTCAAAACCGCCCGACCTGAACCGCCTGCTCAACACCCTTAAAAATGCATTGGAAAGAAAAGAATTGGTGGTCGAGAACAAACAGCTCAGGAAGAAGGTGAGTAAAAAATACGAAATGGTGGGTGAAAGTGCTGCTGTTCAACAAATCAAATCGATTATTGAGAAGGTAGCCCCTACTACGGCCAGGGTACTGATTACCGGTGCCAATGGAACTGGAAAAGAGCTGGTGGCGCATTGGTTACACCAGCAGAGCAGTCGTTCTAAAAAACCCATGGTGGAAGTGAACTGTGCAGCCATCCCCTCAGCGCTGATTGAAAGTGAATTGTTTGGCCATGTAAAAGGGTCATTTACAGGGGCGAATAAAGACCGCTCAGGTAAATTTGAATCTGCCAACGGAGGGACCATCTTTCTGGATGAAATTGGTGATATGAGCCTTTCTGCCCAGGCAAAAGTCTTGCGCGCGCTCCAGGAGAAAAAGATTTCGCGGGTCGGTAGTGAAAAGGACATCCTGGTAGACGTACGGGTGTTGGCCGCCACGAACAAAGACCTGAAAAAAGAAATCGCTGACGGGCGGTTCAGGGAGGACCTGTACCACAGGCTAGCAGTCATTATGATTCACGTACCCCCCCTAAACGAAAGAAGGGAAGACATCCCTTCACTGATTGACTTTTTTACCACACAGATTGCCCAGGAGCAGGGGGAGTCTGCCAAACCATTTTCTCCGGCGGCGGTACAGTTGCTAGAGTCCTATGACTGGACGGGTAATATCAGGGAATTGAGAAATGTAGTAGAACGCCTCATTATTTTAGGAAATCACGAGGTTTCTGAAGAGGATGTAAGGCTTTTTGCTGTCAAATAAATATAAACCATCCATACCTACCTAATTTTTTATGGAATTAACATTGAACAGACCCATCGTTTTTTTCGATCTTGAAACGACCGGTATCAATATTGCCAAGGATCGTATTGTAGAAATTTCCATTTTAAAGGTGAATCCTGATGGTCGTGAAGAAAGCGAGACTTGGTTGGTAAATCCCGAGATGGAGATTCCCAAAGAAGCCATAGATATCCATGGAATTACCAATGAAAGGGTGGTCAACGCGCCCATTTTTAAGGAACTGGCGGGTAAAGTACACGATTTTATTGCGGGTTGTGACCTGGCCGGCTTTAATTCCAGTCGTTTTGATATTCCCTTACTGGCTGAAGAGATGCTACGGGCTGGCGTTGATTTTGATATGAATGACCGGGTCTCTGTCGATGTACAGGTTATTTTTCATAAAAAAGAGGAGCGCAACCTACGCGCTGGCTACCAATTTTACTGCGGGAAAGACCTAGAAAATGCCCATTCTGCTGCTGCCGATACCAGGGCTACCTATGAAATACTGAAGGCACAGCTCGATCGCTATGAAGACCTGCAGAATGATGTAGATTTTCTACATGAGTTTTCTACCTTTCAGAAACGTGCCGATTTTGCTGGTTTTATACAGTACGACCAGGAGGGAGCGGAGGTATTTACTTTTGGAAAGCACAAAGGTAGAAAGGTTACCGAAGTATTGAAGCAAGATAGGGGCTATTACGCCTGGATACAACAGGCCGATTTTCCTCGGTATACCAAAAAGGTATTGGCCGCCATCAAAGAAAGGATGGCTGTCAAAGCTGGTGGTAGTACCTTGGAAGACCTCCAAAAGAAATTCAACCAAAAATTATAGGCTATGTCTGTGCGTTTTGACAGTATGAGTGCTGCCTCTAGGATTTGGCTTTACCCATCCGATCGTCCCTTTACGGCGGAAGAAACCGATTATATCTCTAAAAGGCTCGACAGGTTTACGGCCCATTGGCTAAGGCATGGGGAAAAACTGCAAGCATCCTATACCATACGATACGATCAATTCATCATTTTGGCTGTCGATGAAAGTCAACAGCAGGTCTCTGGCTGCGCCATTGATGATTCCATCCGGTTGATCAAGGAATTTGAAACCAAGTTTGGACTGTCGATGACCAACAGACTCCACGTTCAATTTAGGGACCAAGAGGCGGTACGGGTGGAAACCTTGTCCGATTTTCAGGATTGTATCAGTGCGGGGGAGGTCGATGCAAACACCATCGTATTTAACAATTTGATCAGCAGCAAAGCCGATTTGTCTGACGCTTGGGAGGTGCCGGCCCATAGCAGTTGGCATCAGCGATTTTTCAAACAATGAGCCCGCTAATATTTCCCCAAATGATAAAAAGATTTTTTTGTATCGTCATTTTGTTCGGTGCAAGCCTTTTGACAGCACAGGAGATGGATCCGCTTCAGGCCGCCGATGCCAAGGCACAGCAACGATGGGTAGATTCGGTCTACCAGGGGATGAGTATCGATCAACAAATCGGTCAGTTGTTTATGGTAGCCGCCTATTCCAATAAAGGAGAAGCGCACGAAGCCTCTATAAACAAACTGATTGATAAGTACCATATCGGCGCCCTTATCTTTTTCCAGGACAACCCTGTCAAACAAGCCCAACTGACCAATCGTTACCAGGCGAGATCAGCCCTACCGCTTCTGATTGGGATCGATGCCGAATGGGGCCTAGACATGCGCTTACAAGACACCTACCGCTTTCCTTGGAACATGACCCTTGGAGCGGTCAGAGACGACTCTTTGATCGAACAATTTGGTAACCAGCTTGGGCAACAGCTCAAACGCATGGGAATTCATATGAATTTCGCGCCAGTAGTTGATGTGAATACCAACCCCGACAATCCCATTATCGGAAACCGTTCCTTTGGTGAAAACCCGCTCAATGTGGCCAATAAATCGGTCGCTTTTACCCGGGGACTTCAGGGAGCTGGTATATTGGCCTGCGCCAAGCATTTCCCAGGCCATGGTGATACCGCAAAGGATTCTCACCATACACTTCCCGTGGTGACTTCCGATCGAAGTAGTCTGGAAACCAACGAATTGTATCCTTATCAAAAAAACATAGAGGCGGGTATTGTAGGGCTTATGGTAGCCCATTTAAGGGTGCCGGCCTTTGAGCCCGATGCCAAGCTTCCGTCTTCGTTATCACATCATATTGTAAACGGTTTGTTACGAGAACAGCTGGGTTATCAGGGGCTGATTGTAACAGATGGTATGAATATGAAGGGGGTTGCTAACCATGACCGTCCTGAGGCTGTCAACCTGTCCGCCGTTTTGGCCGGAAATGACTTGCTGGTTTTTCCACTAGACATACCGGCTACAGTCCGTAGGTTCAAGCAGGCCCTGGCGACTGGGGCGCTATCGACCAAACGCCTGGAAAGGTCGGTTCGGAAAATTCTCAAGGCCAAGTACCTAAGTGGTTTGCACAGTTACCAGCCTGTTGCTATTGAAGGTTTGCCAACTGATTTGAAGACTGTAGAGAATGAATTGTTACACAGAACCTTGTTGGAAAACGCTGTAACCCTCGTAAAAAACAAAGGGTCTCTTTTGCCGATTCGGGAACTCGACAAGCAACGAATTGCTTATGTAAAGCTCGGTGATGCCGACCATAAGCCCTTTCTAACTATGTTGCAAAACTATGCCACTGTCGACCTGGTATCTGCTAAAAATACACGGGAACTCTTAAGGAAATTACAGCCCTATAACCTGGTAATCATAGGCTATCACAAATCCAATGCTACTGCCTGGAAATCCTATAAGTTTCAGCGAAAAGAATTGCAACTATTAGCGGAAATTTCCCGAAAAAAACGTGTGATTCTCAACGTTTTTACCAGTCCTTACAGTTTGTTAAAGATTCCCTCTTTTTCCCCTATTGAAGGCTTGCTTGTATCCTATCAGAACAGTCAGCTGTCACAGGAAATATCAGCACAGATAATTTTTGGGGCTTTGCAAGCCCAGGGCAAACTGCCGGTTTCTATCAGACAGGTTTTTAAAGAAGGCTTCGGTCTGCGTTCCGAACTGCTCGGTAGGCTGGCTTATTCCCTACCCGAATCGGTGGGTTTGAGTAGCCAACGATTGTCGCGTATTGACAGGGTAGCTGCCAGGGTCATCAGCGAGAAAATGGCACCCGGTATGCAGGTGTTGGTAGCGAGGAAGGGCACCGTGGTTTATCAGAAAAGTTTTGGATACCATACCGACCGCCAAAGCATTCCCGTAACAAACGATCACCTCTACGACCTGGCCTCTATGACCAAAATCTTGGCAACGCTTCCCATGCTTATGAAACTCCAGGAAGCAGGAGAGCTTGATGTAAACAGCTCGCTGGGTAGTTTATTACCGGCCTTACAGGGCTCCAACAAAGATACGTTGACGGTAAGAGAGGTCCTGTCACATGTAGGAAGACTCAAGGCCTGGATTCCCTTCTATAAGTACACCCTAGACAGCCTTACACAGCAACCACTGCCCGGCTATTATGCCTCGCAGTTTTCGAAAGCATTTCCAACAGAGGTTGCCACGGATATGTACCTAAAAAAAGACTATCAACAGGTCATTTTTGACAGCATTTATCAGTCACCACAACTGCCTAAAGAAGGTTATAAGTATAGTGACCTTTCCTATTACCTGTTTAAGAGATTGATAGAGAAGCATTACCGGTCAAACCTAGACGCACTGACCCAAGATCATTTTTACCGTTCTCTGGGTGCTAATCATATGACCTATCTTCCCCTGAAAATTCATTCCAAATCTCAGATTGTACCCACTGAAAAAGATAGCTATTTCCGCAAACAATTGATCCACGGATACGTCCATGATATGGGGGCGGCTATGCAGGGGGGTATAGGCGGTCATGCGGGCCTGTTTTCCAATGCCAATGACGTGGCTAAAATCATGCAGCTCTTTTTGCAAAAGGGTTATTACGGCGGTAAAAGGTATTTGCAGCCTGCGACCATTGATGCCTTTAACCATCGTTATTACGCCCAGGACAGTATTCGAAGGGGGATCGGTTTTGACAAGCCACAACTTCTAGAAGAGGAGAAGGCCACCTGTGCCTGTGTCTCGGACGCAAGTTTCGGTCATAGTGGCTTTACTGGCACCTATACATGGGCCGATCCTGAAACGGGTTTACTCTACGTTTTTTTATCGAACAGGGTCTTTCCAACGATGGAGAACCAAGCCTTGGTAACCCATGATATCAGAACCCATATCCAACAACTCATTCAAGAGGCCCTTATAGACCAAAGCGTGTTTTCGTTGCAATCAGGCCTGAAAGGATTGAAAAAGACAGGTATATAAGTGCCGTACCCGTACCAAAATACCAGCCGACTATTCCTGTCTGTATTAGGTAAAAGAGGGGAAATAAGGTTGTAATCAGCGCAAAGCGAAAGGTGCTGATAAAGGCAGGATCTTCAATAAATTTTCGTAGGAATCGCCAAGTGACTAGAGGTACAAGGCTATTGATTTTTGCCAAGAGCAGAATAGGTGCCCACCAGTTGGGTACTATTGTTGGCGGATGTTTAGGAGCGGGGGTGTTATCGATATCTTCCAGTAACGCATTGGCCTTATAAGGATCCAAGTAATCTACGTTACGGGCTTCCAGTTTTTCAATGGTTTCATTATAATCAGCTTCCGAATCAATGTGAAGGGTGATTTTTTTCAAGGCCGTTGTAACTTTGTTGATGATAACGGAGAAGTTTCCTTCGGGCTGTTGTAGATCAATATACTGGTTCGCCCTAATTGGTTTGCCATAATAGATACTGGCGCTGTTGGCAAATTTGGTAGGGTCATCAAAATTCAATCCCACAGGAACAATTTGGATCTCTAGTTCCGGGTATTTTAAAAGGGTGGCCCGTATGATTCTGGCAAAACCTTTTTTTAATGGAATGACCCGCCTGTCTAGGTGGTGTTCTCCTTCAGCAAAGATACCAATGGCTCCTTTTTCTTTCAGTACCTCCGTGCATTTTTCAAAAATACCGGTGTTTTTGGAGAGGGTTCTGATGCCATCCCTGATTCGGTACACTGGCAGCATATGAATGCTGTGAAGCAGGGTACGGGCCAGTCGCTTTTTAAAGGCACTGGCCCTCGCTAGGAAGTGAACGGTTCTGTGGGTAGTTGTTGCGATTAGTAAAGGGTCGATTAGGCCATTCTGGTGGTTGGCAATAAAAATAACAGCCCCCTTTTT
>JASMME010000088.1 GCA_030748365.1 Lutibacter sp. | reverse complement strand
GAGAGCAAAGGTGATGGTAAATCTGGTTTTACCGTTGGGTTTTACGGAAAACTTGACCTGGGAATCCTGTATGTTCGCCCAGAAGTGCTCTATACCAAAACCACCAGTGAATACAGCCTAAACACAAAACGTGTAGATTATCGTTTGTCAAAGATTGACCTGCCTTTACTTATTGGTTTTAAGGCCATTGGACCGGTGGATGTGTTTGTAGGCCCTGCCTTTCAATACATCATCAAGAATGATATAAAAGGGGTCAATTTGGGAGATGTTAGTGACCGGACTACCCTGGGTATCAACCTCGGGGCTTCCGCCAGTCTTGGAAAGTTAAGCCTGGATGTTCGCTATGAAAGGGGTTTAAAGGCCAATGAAGCATCCTTTATAGACAGCCAAACCAACCACCAATTTACCCTGGATTCCAGACCGAGTCAGCTGATTTTTAGTGTCTCCTATAGCCTGCGGGAAGACTAGTATTTTTCCTGTTTTCTCAGCAAGCTGGAGCGCAATTAGTTGATGCGGGTGATTTTTGCACCAATCGCCTGCAAGCGCTGGTCTATATACTGGTAACCCCGATCAATCTGATCGATATTGTGAATGGTGCTGGTCCCTTGGGCAGACAAGGCTGCAATTAGTAGGGAAATACCCGCACGTATATCAGGCGAACTCATGGTCGTCGCTTTTAAACTAGACTGGTGGTCCATTCCGATTACCGTGGCCCGGTGTGGGTCGCACAAGATGACCTTGGCCCCCATATCGATGAGTTTATCTACAAAGAACAAACGGCTTTCAAACATTTTTTGATGGATCAACACACTGCCTTTGGCCTGGGTAGCTACCACCAGTACAATACTGAGTAGGTCGGGGGTAAAACCGGGCCAGGGTGCGTCTGAGATGGTCAGGATAGACCCGTCAATATAAGATTGAATTTCATAGCTGTCCTGGGCGGGTACATAAATATCTGCTCCCTTGCGCTCCAATCGAATACCGAGTTTTCTAAAAACGGCGGGGATAATTCCGAGGTCTGGCCAGCTGACATCTTTGATGGTCAGGGATGATTTGGTCATGGCAGCCATTCCTATCCAGCTACCGATTTCTATCATGTCAGGCAATATACGGTGCTTACAGCCCTGTAGCGAAGTTACCCCCTCAATGGTAAGCAGGTTAGAGCCAAGGCCGCTGATACGGGCGCCCATCTGGTTTAGCATTTTACACAATTGCTGAATATAGGGTTCGCAGGCCGCATTGTAAATGGTGGTGGTTCCTTGGGCCAGCACGGCAGCCATAATGATGTTGGCCGTACCGGTAACCGAGGCTTCTTCGAGCAACATATCGGTTCCCTTAAGGGTCTCGGCTTCCACACCGTAAAATTGTTCGTCTTTGTTGTATCTAAATTCCGCCCCCAGTTTGATAAAGCCTTCAAAATGGGTATCGAGCCGTCTACGGCCTATTTTGTCACCACCAGGACGGGGTATATAGCCTTTGCCAAAGCGCGCCAGTAAGGGGCCTACACTCATGATGGATCCGCGCAGTGAACTTCCATCCTTTTTAAAGGCCTCAGATTCCAGGTAGTCGAGGTCTAGCTCATCTGCCTGAAAACGATAGGTGTCTGCTGCCAAACGGCTGGTCTTTACCCCCAGATCCTGAAGAATGTCAATCAGTTTGTTGACATCGCGGATATCGGGAATATTCTCAATCACCACTTCCTTATCGGTCAGTAAAACTGCACAAATTACCTGAAGCGCTTCGTTTTTGGCTCCCTGGGGTGTAACGGTACCGGCCAACCGATGGCCACCTTCAATGACAAATGTAGACATGTTGCTTATTTGTGTTGTTTTTTCTTGTTAGATTTTTGTTTGCCACTGGGTTTTCCACTGGGTTTGTTCTTGCGTTTTTTCATGAGTTCTTTGAACTCTGAAAGGGTTTCATCAGTATTTTGGAGGTCGATCTGTCCATTTGACAATTCGAGCAGGTGTTCAAAAATAACCGCATCATCCACGGTATCCTTGTTCCAGTTCAAATAACATTTCTTCATATGGTTGGCAATGACCACATAGAGTGCCTCCCTCGCCTCCCCCGCTTCCCAGGTCAGGGCGGTATCGATCATCGTCTGTATATTGTGTCCGTAAAAACGATACTTAGAGGCTAGTTTTGGATATTCCAAGGGTTCTGGTTTGGCCTCTAGCTCAGTACGTTCAGGCTTTTCATAGGGCGAATCTACGTCCAATTTAAAATCTGACATGATAAACAACTGATCCCAAAGCTTGTGTTTAAAGTCTGGAACGTCTCGTAGGTGGGGTTGCAGGTTGCCCATGACATCTACAATGGCCCTGGCCATGATATTGCGCTCCTCAGGCGTTGGGAGTTGAAGGCAGTGATTTACCAGTTTTTGGATATGACGTCCGTATTCTGGGATAATCAATGTGGTTCTTTCTGAATTGTATTCTAAGCTATAGTCCATAGTTGTTTTGTTACCTATCTTGTTAACGGTGCAAATTACGATTTAAATTTTGGTTTTACAATGCGTTTTCAGCCTATAATGGTAAGTTTGGCAAATTGTAGCAGTAACTTTTTAACACCGACGGTGTTGAATTCAATCTCTGCTTTACGGTTGGCCGCACTGCCTGTTATACTAAGTACCCGACCGCGTCCAAATTTTCGATGCGAGACGGCCATACCAACAGACAGGTTGCTATCCAGAAGCTGGTCCGAAGTTCCACTGGCTTGTGAAACCCGGGTTAGGTTTCGCGGCGGCACGAATGGCGGCTTTTTTGGCGGGCTGGCTTTCTTTTCAGGACCACGTCGAAGGGGCTTTTTAAAGCGAATTTTATCAGGGGGGGTTTGGGAAAATAGCGACTTGTCAACGAATTGATTGCCCTGGGCAGGTTGCCTGGCGGGTGACAAGTGCTCAGTGTATTGTTCATCGATCTCTTCAAGGAACCTGCTCGGCTCACAGTCAATCAGTTTTCCCCACCGATAGCGGGTTTGTGCGTGGCTTAGATAGGCCTGCTTCTCCGCCCTGGTAAGGGCTACATAAAACAAACGCCTCTCTTCTTCCAGCTCACTCCGCGTATTCATGCTCATGGCCGAAGGGAACAAGTTTTCTTCCAGCCCTACGATATATACATAGGGAAATTCGAGTCCTTTTGCCAGGTGTATGGTCATCAGTGATACCCGGGGGCTGCTGTCTTCCTTTTCAAGATCAAAATCAGTAGCCAGGGCTACATCTTCTAAAAAGACGGCCAAAGAGGCCTCCCGGTCTTTGGTAGTCTGTACCTCAATAAAATCCTTGATCCCATTAAGCAACTCCTGTACATTTTCTACCCTACTCACACTTTCCGGAGTGCCGTCTTTTTCCAAATCGGCCAGGATACGGGTCTTTTTAACCACGAGTTCCGCCACTTCAAAGGCATTCTTTTCAGAAGCGACTATTTGAAAATGACGTATCATGGTAACAAAGTCAGTGATTTTAGTCCGGGTGCCCGCATTGAGCTTTATATCGATCTCATCCAGGGAAGATATCAGGTCAAAAACAGGCTTTTGATAGTGGTTGGCCGCAACAAAAAGTTTGTCTAAGGTGGTAGCACCAATACCGCGCATGGGGTAATTTATGACCCGCTTAAATGCTTCTTCATCCTGTGGATTGATCAGTAAACGCAGGTAGGCGAGGATGTCTTTGATCTCTTTGCGCTGATAGAAGGACAGGCCCCCGTAAATTTTGTATTGGATGTTTTTCTTGCGCAGGGCATCTTCTATGGCCCTCGATTGGGCATTGGTACGATACAGCACCGCAAAATCGCTGTACTTTATTTGCTGATTCATCCGGTTATCAAAAATAGAGTTGGCCAGAAAACGCCCCTCATCCGCCTCCGTATAGGTGCGCATGATCTTGATCTTTCCTCCTGCGGCATTCTGTGTCCATACTTCCTTGTCGAGCTTGGTCTCATTTCTTGAAATGATGCTGTTGGCCGCGCGGACGATATTGCCAGTAGAACGGTAATTCTGTTCCAGCTTAAAGATGGCTGCCTGGTCATAGTCTCGCTGAAAATGCAAGATGTTCTGAATATTGGCCCCTCTAAAACCGTAGATACTTTGGGAATCATCCCCTACCACACAGATGTTTTGAAAGCGGTCGGCCAGCGCCCGTACGATCAGGTATTGGGAATGGTTGGTATCCTGGTACTCATCGACCAGTATATAGCGGAAACGGTCCTGGTATTTGTACAATACCGCTGGAAAACGGGTCAACAATTCATTGGTACGCAATAACAGGTCGTCGAAATCCATGGCACCAGCCTTAAAGCATCGGTTTACATATTCGGCGTAGATCTCACCCATTTTGGGACGTTTTGCCATCCGATCTGCCTGTATAAGCTCTGGATTGTTTTGATAGGCCCTGACGGTTATCAGACTGTTCTTAAAGGAAGAGATCCTGTTCAAAACCTGTTTGGTCTTATACACTTCTTTGTCCAATTGCCTTTCCTTGATAATTGCAGCGATCAGGCGTTGGGCATCCTGTGTGTCGTAAATGGTAAAACTGGACGGAAAACCCAGTTTATCGGCCTCTGCCCTTAATATCCTGGCAAAAACGGAGTGAAAGGTACCCATCCAAAGATTGGATGCCTCCGGACCAGCCACAGTGGCAATACGGTTTTTCATCTCACGGGCGGCCTTGTTGGTAAAGGTCAGGGCTAAAATGTTAAAAGGGTCTATTCCTTGCGCCATCAAATGGGCGATCCGATAGGTCAGCACCCGGGTCTTTCCTGAACCTGCACCGGCAATGATGATCATCGGTCCCTCCTGGTGGGTAACAGCAGCCCGCTGTGATTCGTTGAGATTGTCTAAATAATTTTTCACACTTGGATTTTGATTCCCAAAAATACCATTCCCCATTCAGTTGGGCAATAAAAGTTATCTACAATATACTCCTGTATAGTGAAGTGCTGCCTTGTCTAATAAACGGTTCAATAGCTAAACTGTAGCTTGTCTAGGCCCTGTTGAATTTCAGGACTACTCATAAAGAGATTCCATAATAAGCCCGTCCGGTAATTTTCTATCATAAGAACAATAGGCCCTTGATCGATGGCCAGATAGCTAGGGGCTACCCAGTGATTGGCATCGCTAAAGGCATCGTAGAATCCATACGGACCAAAGAGGTCTTCCTTGCGGTGCTCATAGAGATATCTTAAAAATTCCATCGCATACTCAGGCGTATAGGGAAATGAGGAAAGGGCCGCGGTGGGTGAAATGACCCCCAGGTCATTGCTTGGACTGTGTGCAGCATAGCCCTGGGTGCTGTCACTTGCCGTAAGCCCCCATATACGCGGACCGTATCCGGGGTAATTGTGAGGGTTTTCTATACAGTGGGCCCGGTTAATCTGAACGTGCGCGAGGTTTTGCTCCCAGTAATTTGCGTAGGTGTCTTGTAGGTTTGTGGGATTTAAACCCAGGAATGAATAATGCGTAAAAAACAGGGGGCCTCCATAAGGTACCCCCAAGGGTAGTTGAAAACCAAAATAGCTGTTTCCGTTGACCAATGCCCCGTTTCTCGCCCAGCCCTCGTGGTAGGTACTGACATCAATAGGATGTGTCGGAGAGGAAGCTGCGAGTATATAGACGATCAAACCCTCGTGATAACCAGCTATGGGCAGGTCTATAGCAAAGCCGTGATTGGCTGACCAGTGCCAGGTCAGGTAATTTTTTCCTTCCTGTATATACCAATTCCAATCGACCCCTTCCCAAAGTTGACGAATCCTTTCTCGAAGCAAGGACTCAGATTCATTATTTAGAGAAAAATACTGTCTTACCGTAAGTAAGCCCTGGATCATAAAGGCGGTTTCCACCAGGTCTCCCCCATCATCTTGGGCACTAAAATTAACCACCTTTCCGGTATCACCATTGTACCAATGGGCAAAGGCTCCGTGAAAACGCTCACTAGAAAGTAAGAAATCAGTAATCTTTAAAAGGCGTTCCACAGCCGCTTCCCGAGTGATAAAACCCCTTTCGACAGCCACAATCATGGTCATAACGCCAAAACCTGTCCCCCCCGATGTGACGATCTTCCCCCCTCCGTTAGACCTTTCCAAGGCCATACCAGAAGCCTGGTGTGCCCCCGTCCAAAAATAGTCAAAAGTATAGGCTTGAACGGTGTCCAGCAGGGCCGCAGCTG
>JASMME010000087.1 GCA_030748365.1 Lutibacter sp. | reverse complement strand
ATCGAAATCAGCCGGTTTTAGTAGCCAGGCATTGAAGGTTCCGTGTTCGGTTTCCAGTTGGAAGAATTCTTTTTTTGCCAGTCCGTAAGGTGCTAGTTTATCGAGCAATGCCTGGTTGTTTAGTATTTCTTTTAAAGCCTTT
The DNA here is from genome assembly GCA_030748365.1 of Lutibacter sp. Taxonomy (GTDB): domain Bacteria; phylum Bacteroidota; class Bacteroidia; order Flavobacteriales; family Flavobacteriaceae; genus Lutibacter. The sequence continues at coordinate 6,031 of JASMME010000087.1, read as the reverse complement.
CCCTCTCCGTTAAATAGGGTATAGGTCGGCGGGGTATTGGCGTCTGAGTACGCATCGATAAAATAGTGAAAGTTTTTACTAAAGGAAGCCTCATGGGTGCCGCTGGGGCTGCTCAGCCGTCTTTTCTTTTTTCCGTTGAGCCTGATGGAATAGATTGTCCGGTTGATAGCACCGTCTTCTACAGATTGATAGTATAGTGTATTGCGGGTTTCGTCCATTCCGTAAAAGTCAGTGACCTCCCAGTTTCCGGAGGTAATCTGCTGGCGAAGTGTCCCCTGGCCATTGTAGTGATACAGGTGCCGGAATCCTCCTTGTTCGCTGCTCCAGACAAAGCTGTTGTCTTCCAGGAAATGGAGGTGGTCATGAATTTCTATATAGGCCGGGTCGGTTTCTTGCAAAACCTTTTTTACAGTGGCTGTACGTATATCTGCAAAATAGAGGTTCAGTTCGTTTTGGTGTCGGTTGAGGGTGATGGCTGCCAGCAGGTCTGTGTCGCGGGTCCATTTGATTCGGGGAATGTATGCATAGTCGCCCAGGTCAATGGCCTTTGTTTTTTGAGATTTTAGCGCGTAGCTGTGTAGGCTGACCACTGCATTTTTTTCGCCGGCCTTGGGGTATTTAAATACTTGCTGGCGGGGGTAAAGTTCCGTTCCGGTTACTTGCATAGAGAAACTCGGCACCTCTGTTTCGTCAAAGCGCAAAAAGGCCAGGTGCGCACCGTCCGGACTCCATTCATAGGCTTTGACAAAGGCGAACTCTTCTTCGTATACCCAGTCACAAATACCATTGATCACCCGGTTCTTCTGCCCATCACGGGTCACGGGAATGCTGTGGTTATTTGAGAGGTTTTTGATATAGAGGTTGTTGTCTTTTACATAGGCAACCTGTTGGCTGTTTGGAGAAAAGCTAGGCTCTTGGATAGGGGCTGAATCCACTTTTTCACAGGTCTTGGTTTCGAGGTCATATACAAAATAAATCCCGGTAGTAGAACGGCGGTAAATAGGGCTGATTGCTGTGCCCAACAGTAGCTTGGTTTCGTTGTGGTTAAAGGCATAGCTTTCAATATGGTCAATCCCTGCCAGGTCTTTGCTGTCTACAAGGGTGGCTACCTTTTCCAGGGTTCCGTAGTGGTATTTGTCAATGGCTGTACTCCCAAAAAGCCGGTTGTACTGGAGTACGGTATAATGATCACTTTGCATAGAGCGCAGCGAATGCATTTGGGCGGGGCTGAAACTGCCGTTCCATATATCAGCCAGTAAAAGATCTTTTTGTTGTGCTGTGGCTAAGGAGCTTAGTGCCAGGATCAGAAGGAGATACCGCTTCATGTAATGATTATTTCGTAAAATAAAAGCCAATTTTAAGAAAATTTAACCAATTATCATCTAAAAAAATCATAAAATTAACAGTTTGGCAAAGTAATATCCATTTCCGATTATTGGCATATCTTTGCGGGTGAATTCATGAACTGCAAGAAATGTCTAAGACTGTACACGGATTTTCCAAGTTAAACAAATCTGAAAAAATCGATTGGCTGGTAGCTACCTTTTTCGATGGGGACCCGAAGGTAGCGGAGGTACTCCGCCAATACTGGCATGACAACCAGGTGCTTCAGGACCTGCATGACGATTTTATTGAAAATACGCTCTCCAATTTTTATATGCCTTATGCAGTGGCCCCTAACTTTGTGATCAACGGCCGTGATTATACCGTACCCATGGTCATTGAGGAAAGCTCGGTGGTGGCTGCGGCTTCTCTGGTCGCCAAATTCTGGAGCACCCGTGGTGGTTTTAAGGCCCAGGTGCTTTCCAGTACCAAGATAGGCCAGGTACATTTTATGTATGAAGGACCAACAGCGTCTCTTGAGGCCTATATAGAATCGAAAATGGCCCGTTTTTACGAAGTGACGGAGAAGCTTACCCGGAACATGCGCCAACGCGGTGGGGGCATACTCGACATAGCCTTACGCGACAAGACGGAGGCCCTACCCCATTATTATCAGCTACATGTCAGCTTTGAAACGGCGGATAGTATGGGGGCCAATTTTATCAACTCTTGTTTGGAAGCCATTGCCGGGGAACTCGATAGGGAGGATATCCAGGTCGTTATGAGTATTTTGTCTAATTATGTGCCCGATTGCCTGGTACGTGCAGAGGTTTGCTGTCCGGTAACAGACCTGTATCCTGAGAACGCCGCCCACCTTGCCCAAAAATTTGTCCAGGCGGTACAGATTGCCCATGCAGCACCCCACCGGGCGGTTACGCATAACAAGGGTATTATGAACGGAATCGATGCCGTGGTGATTGCCACGGGCAATGACTTTCGCGCTGTGGAGGCAGGGGCCCATGCCTATGCGGCCAGGAATGGACGCTACCAAAGCCTGACCCATGCCAGTATTGAGAACGGGGAATTCAGGTGCTGGATTGAGCTGCCGCTTTCTCTGGGAACGGTTGGAGGGCTGACCTCCTTACACCCCCTGTCAAAACTTTCCCTGCAACTGCTCGGAAATCCTTCGGCAAAAGAGCTGATGATGGTCATTGCCGTGGCCGGACTGGCCCAGAATTTTGCCGCACTCAGGGCGCTGACCACCACCGGAATTCAAAAAGGGCATATGAAAATGCATTTGACCAATATGATCAAACAGTTAGGAGCCAGTGAGGAAGAAAAACAGTTTCTGATTCACTATTTTGAAAACAGAACGGTCAGCCACCAGGCGGTGGTGGAGGCCTATAAGAACTTAGTCAAGGATCGCTGATGCCCTCATTCTACAGCCACGGAAAACTATTGATCACCGGGGAGTACCTGGTACTGGACGGGGCCAGGGCCCTGGCCCTGCCGACTGTTTTTGGTCAGGACTTGGTCGTTGGGTCCATCGCGTCACCGCAGTTGTTGTGGCACAGCCTTGACCACCAGGGCAAGGCTTGGCTGGAAGTCACTTTTGACCTGCCCTCGCTACGCTTGCTCTCCACCACCTATACCGATGCGGAAGCAGGTGCTGCGGGTGACCTGGCTGAAAAGCTGCGCGCCCTTCTATTGGCAGCCCGACAATTACAGCCTGCTTTTCTCAGTACGGACAAAGGGTTTTCGGTGACCACCCACCTAAGTTTCCCCAGAAACTGGGGACTGGGCACTTCTTCGACCTTGGTTAACAACCTGGCCAACTGGGCCGGGATAAACCCCTATGAATTGCTGGCGAACAGTTTTGGCGGAAGTGGTTATGACCTGGCTTGTGCGGCCCATGACGGTCCGATTCTCTACGAGCGAACGGGCCTTAACCCCCGGGTGAGCCCTGTTACTTTTGACCCGCTTTTTAAGGATAGGTTGTATTTTGTACACCTAAACAAAAAGCAAAACAGTCAGGCTGGGATAGCCCGCTACGAGGGGCGCAAAGGCGCTACGGAGGCTTTAAAGGAACAGGTGAACGCCCTGACTGATGCCCTGCTGACCTGTACCAGTTTGTCTGCATTTGAAAGCCTGCTCGTTGCCCATGAAGCACTGATTGCAAAAACGCTGCAGTTACCACCCGTACAGCAAAGGCTTTTTTCCGACTATTTTGGACAGACCAAGAGCTTGGGAGCCTGGGGTGGTGATTTTATCCTGGCGACTGGCAATGAGGACAGCCCGGCCTATTTCAATGCAAAGGGCTTTTATACCGTGATTCCTTATCAAAAAATGATCCGCTCTTGAAAAGGTTTGTAGTCATTGGCGGTGGGGCCGCCGGTTTTTTTGCGGCGATCAATGCTGCAGAACGCTGGCCTGACCTGGAGGTCATCATCTTGGAAGGTGGCCGGCAGGTACTTCAAAAAGTAAGGATCAGTGGTGGTGGGCGTTGTAATTTGACCCATGCTTGTTTTGATCCCCGAGACCTGGTCAGTTTTTACCCCAGGGGGCAGAAAGAATTGCGTGGGCCTTTTCATCGATTTATGACCGGTGACACCATGGCCTGGTTTGAATCCAGGGGGGTCGCTTTAAAGATAGAAGAGGATGGGCGTATTTTTCCAGCCTCGAACCGTTCCCAAAGCATTGTGGATTGTTTGTTGGACCAGGCTGACAAAGCAGGGGTTATCTTACAAAAAAGCACCCGGGTAAACGCGGTTGAAAAAACTGAGAATGGTTTTTTGCTCAGAACCGCTTCGGAAAGCATACCCACCGATTATCTGTTGGTTGCCACCGGTAGCAATACGGCCATGTGGAAGGCCATGGAGGCCATCGGCCATCAGGTGATTCCTCCAGTGCCGTCCTTGTTTACTTTCCACATCACAGACGAGCGCCTAGCGGGTTTGTCTGGGATTGCGGTTCCAAATGCTTCCATGAGGCTAGGAGACAACAAACTAAGCAGTCAGGGGGCTTTGCTGATTACACATTGGGGACTAAGCGGTCCGGCCGTATTAAAACTGTCTGCTTGGGGTGCGCGCTCTCTACACGCGCAGGCTTACCAGTTTTCCATAGTGATTAACTGGTTGTCTGAACCCTTTGAGTCCGTATTGAAAACCCTACAGCAGACCAAGCAAACACAGGCCAAAAAACAAGTAGGCCTACGGACGGTTTTTACGGAACTTCCCAAGCGTTTGTACCAGCGGTTATTGGTAGCGGCAGGGATTTCAGAAAAGGATCATTGGGCCCAGCTAAGCCATCGGCAACTGGAAGCACTGGCCGTTCAGCTTACCCAGGGAGTTTTCCGGGTGCAGGACAAAAGCACTTTTAAGGAGGAGTTTGTCACCGCCGGCGGGATCGCTTTAAAGGAGGTCAATTTCAAACGTTTTGAAAGTAAAATACATAAGCACCTTTTCTTTGCGGGGGAGGTGCTTGATATTGATGCGCTGACCGGGGGCTTTAATTTTCAAAATGCCTGGACAGGGGGGTATATTGTGGCGGATTCTTTGGAGGCTTGATTTGTTGAGGGGCTTGTATATGAAAAGTAAGGGATTAAAAGGTGCTTGCTTTTCAGGTTAAAGCAAATATAGCCGTTAAGAACCAAACCTTTGGTTTAGCTCTTAACGGCTATATTTTATATACCGTGTTATGGGCTTTTTTTTCTTCCTTTTTCTAAAATGTAATTCCCAATAAAACCAGCAATAATTACACCAATTGTTATAGAAATCGCAGAACTAAAATTGTACAATTTAAATAAGAATGGAAGCCAAATTAAAATAATTAATAAAAATAAAACAATGAACGATTTTGATATAGTTTTCATATCCCAAATTTAAAATAACCATGTTGCTATTTTTCCGATAGCTCCTGTACTTCCAGAAACAGCTCCAGCATCAACAGGCGAGAACAAGTATTTACTTATGGCCATTGTTAATGGCTTTTTCGATTTTTTTAATATTGCTCTTGTACCATCCTTTTCTCTTCCAAACCAACTTTTCATTCTTGTATAAATATAATAATGGAAAAAAATCGTCATCAATTCCTTTAATTTTACATTTGCTTCCATTTATAAACTTAAATTCCTCAAAATACTTGCCATGTATTTTATTTATATATTCTTCATTTCCAAACTCAACAACTACAACATTTATTTTATTTGAAAGCTTATTTTTGTAGATACTTTCCAGTGTAATATCACAGTAACCACATCCAGCGCCAGATATAATAAGTAATTTAAAAACACGGTCATCTTTTTTTTTGTATTTGCTTGAATTGATAGTATTGCAATTAGTTAAGTTGGGGAATGTATTTTGAGCTAATAATTTTGGTTTTATAAGCAGAAAAAACATTCCAAGAGTTAATAATATTTTTATTTTTTGCATGATAGAGTTTATAGTATGTAATTTTTTTAAAATTAGTGGCAATTCTTTTTATTTCTATTGAACTATATCACCATAGATAACGCAAATCCAATTATTTCTTTTTTTGCAACCTCTAGGTTTTGGTTTGTACCCTTGAAATATTTTTGGATGTCTTATCAAAGTATTCACTATCGAAATGTTTTTCAAGAGAGTTGAAATAGTTTTTATGATTGTCAGCATCTTGTGGTATCTTAACCAGTACCTTCAGACCATTACCACTTGGTGATATAAAAACAGAA
>JASMME010000086.1 GCA_030748365.1 Lutibacter sp. | reverse complement strand
GAGATAAAGCAAGCGCTTCAACAAATGGAAGCCTTTAGCGAAAAGGTCATTTCAGGCAGCTGGAAAGGCCATAGCGGAAAGGCCATCACCGACGTGGTAAATATTGGAATCGGTGGCTCAGACCTAGGACCGGATATGGTGGTGGAAGCCCTTGCATACTACCAACAACATCTCAAGGTACATTTTGTATCCAATGTAGACGGTGACCATGTAGAAGAAGTGATCAAAGGCCTAAACGCCGAGACCACCCTCTTTGTAATTGTTTCCAAAACATTTACCACCCAGGAAACGCTCAGCAATGCGAGCACTCTTAGAAAGTGGTTCTTGCAGCAAGCTCCCGAAACCGCCGTAGCCAACCATTTTGTAGCTGTATCGACCAACCTGGAAGCGGTCAGCAATTTTGGCATTGCTCCTGATAATATTTTCCCGATGTGGGACTGGGTTGGTGGTCGTTTCTCCTTGTGGAGTGCGGTGGGGCTGTCTATCAGTCTGGCGGTGGGTTTTGACCATTTTAAAGCCCTGCTTGAAGGCGCTTTTGAGATGGATGAACATTTTAAAAATACCCCTTTTGAAAAGAATGCCCCCGTGGTGGCAAGCCTTATCGGCATCTGGTACACCAACTTCTTTGGAGCAGAAAGCGAGGCCATTCTTCCTTATTCACAATACCTGAGCAAATTCCCGGCCTACCTGCAACAAGCCATCATGGAAAGCAATGGCAAGAGCATAGACCGCAATGGGAAACGCGTAGACTACCAAACGGGCAATATTATTTGGGGAAGCACCGGCACCAATGCACAACACGCCTTTATGCAACTACTGCACCAGGGCACCAAACTGATTCCTGCAGATTTTATCGGTTTCAAAGAATCGCTGCACGGCCATACCGACCACCAACAGAAATTGATGGCCAATTTTTATGCACAAATACAAGCCCTGGCAGAAGGTAAAAGCAAGGCAGCGGCCCATTTAGACCTTAAAACCAATGGACAATCTGCCGCCATGGAAAAACTACTGCCCTACAAGGTATTTGAGGGAAACAAACCGAGCACCGCTATTCTAATCGAGAAACTAAGCCCTAAAACCCTGGGAGGATTGATTGCCTATTACGAACACAAAATTTTTGTACAAGGCGTGCTTTGGAACATTTATAGCTTTGATCAGTTTGGCGTAGAACTCGGTAAAGAACTGGCCAATAAAAATCTTTCAAAAAGGAAGTAACTTCCTAAATAGCTGTTTTTTAACATTTAATATCCGTTTTTTGATTTTTGTTAACATTTATTAGCCCATTTACAGGCCATCTCGATAAATTTTGTTAAATTGAACCGTCTTAATTTTTTGTTAATTTTTAACATTTACATTACCAATGTTATCCTTTATAATTGGCAAATTTTCGAGATATTTAATTCAAATTAATAATTTTTAAGAATGAGAAAAATTAAAAACTTGTTAATGGTAGCGCTGTTATTTGCATCGACTGCTGTTTTCGCACAAACCAAACTTTCGGGGACGGTTGTTGATGAAACCAATCAACCCTTACCTGGTGCAACTGTAGTCGTCAAAGCTGCAAGTGCAGGAACCTCATCAGATTATGATGGTAATTTTTCATTTGACACCAATCGTTCAAATGGTACAGTATCCGTTTCTTTTATCGGCTACGAAACCAAGACAATCGATTTTAACGGAGCGACCAACTTTGGCGCTATCAGCCTGATGCCATCGGCAGAAGCCCTTAGTGAAGTGGTGGTTACCGGTGTTGTTGACTTTGCCAAGGACAGGGAAACCCCTGTGGCAGTTTCAACCATCAAAGCGGCTGAAATCGTAGAAAGATTAGGCTCCCAGGAATTTCCTGAGATTTTAATGACTACGCCTTCCGTATACGCCACCAAGCAAGGGGGCGGATTTGGTGATGCACGGATAAACATTCGTGGTTTTGACCAAAGAAATACGGCGGTTATGATCAACGGTATGCCGGTAAACGACATGGAAAACGGTTGGGTATACTGGTCTAACTGGGCTGGGCTATCTGATGTAACTTCTGCCATGCAGGTACAACGTGGTTTGGGATCGTCCAAACTAGCGATTTCTTCCGTTGGGGGTACTATCAACGTACTGACCAAAACGGCCAATCAGAAACAAGGAGGTACGGTATCTTCCTCTTTTGGAAATGACAATTACCTAAAGACGGTTGCCACCTATTCAACCGGACTGATGGAAAACGGTCTGTCTGCTTCTGTATTGTTGGGTAAAACCACCGGTGACGGATACATTGACGGAACCGAGTTCAACGGTAGCAACTACTTTATCGGCTTGGGCTATAAGGTAAACGATGACCACGATTTGATGTTTACTTTTACCGGTGCGCCTCAATGGCACAACCAGCACTACCGTGCCGTAAGCATCTCAAACGCCATCAAGTACGAAGGCACCAATTATGAGCCTAACAGAAAGTACAACGAGCAATGGGGATACCTAAACGGAGGGGTGTTCACCTGGAGACGTAACTTCTATCACAAGCCCGTTATGTCTCTTAACTGGGACTGGACTATTTCTGATGACTCAAACTTGTCAACGGTTCTTTACGGATCCTGGGGACGTGGTGGAGGAACTGGTCCGATCGGAAAAATCAACGGAGGCAGAGACTACTACTCACAGTTTAGAGATGCACAAACTGGTCAGGTACGTTTTGATGATATCTACGCATGGAACTCCGGACAGGATGTTCCTGACTTTGGTGGCATTAGAACTTCTCCTTATACCAATGACAGGTCCAATGGTTTCTCAAGAAGGGCTTCTATGAACTCTCATAACTGGTACGGTATAATCGCCAACTTCCACAAGGATGCCAGTGAGAACTTAAGTTGGGACTTGGGTGTAGATGGAAGAATCTACAAAGGTATCCACTACAGAACCGTTAACAACCTGCTGGGTGCCAGTGGTTATAACGACAACAGGGATAAAAACAACCCTAACAGAAGCATCACAGATTTTGTGGAAGCTTCTCCAAGCTGGAATCCTTTCCAGAACATTACCGACCAACAAAAGATCGAATACTACAATGATGGTGGTGTTCGCTGGTTAGGCGCCTTCGGACAGGTGGAATACAAGACGGATGATATTTCTGCCTTTATGCAGGCAGGTGTTTCAAGCCAGTCATTCCAACGAATCGATTACTTTAACCTGGGCGACCACAACGGTACTGAACAAACATCAGACTGGGAAACCCTTATGGGAGGTAATATCAAGGCTGGTCTGAACTGGAACATTGACGAAAGCAATAACCTTTTCGGAAACGCAGGCTACTATTCCAAGCAACCTTTGTTCAGTGCAGTATATCCTAATTATACCAACAATGATATCAACGAAGGATTGACCAACGAAAAAATTCTCGGATTGGAAGTTGGCTACGGATACAAGGACGAGCACTACAGAGTGAATGTCAATGCGTACAGAACTTCTTGGAAAGACAGGTTTAAGCGCCAGGGGATCTCTGGTACTGATGGCTATGTTGACTTCCAAGGTATCGAGCAGGTACACAAGGGAATCGAAGTAGAGGGAAGCGCCAAATACAATCTTTTGGAGCTTAACTTTATGGCTTCTCTAGGTGACTGGCAATACAAAGGAGATGTAACCGGTAAACAATTTGATGATAACGGTGACCCTGTAGGGGGAAGCGGCGCAGACACTTTCTACCTAGACGGTTTAAAAGTAGGCGATGCGGCTCAGTTTACAGCCCGTATCGGTATGCGTTGGGAAATGGCTGAGAACCTTAAATTTGACATGAGCCGATCATTTGTTGATAGGTTGTATGCTCAGATCGATCCTTTCTCTTTTACAGCTCCCGGACATAATGGTTCTTTGCAACTACCAAGTTACAACTTGTACGATGCCGGACTTTCTTATAAAATGGAATTCACCGGTGGGGTGAAGTCGATCAACCTAAGGGTCAATGTAAACAACTTGTTTGACACTTACTACATCGCTGAATCTGACACCAACTACCATCCTTCAGGAGGGGCAACCTGGCACGGTGTCAGCGTTGACAACCGCGTGTACTGGGGCTTTGGTAGAACTTGGAATGCCTCTGTGAGAATTAATCTCTAACAGCAGACAAATACCCATAAAAAAACTCCCGAAAATCGGGAGTTTTTTGTTTTTCAGTACAGGCAAATCATCTGACAATTATTCCGTATTTTTGTGGCTAACTAAATACGAACTATCATGACTACTTTAATTCATTCTTACTGGGCCTACCTAGTGCTGATTTTCCTGATTGCAGCCACGGTTAATGCCCTTCGTGGCTGGATCTCTAACAAAGAATTTAGCCCACTAGACCGTCGTTTATCTTTGGGAGCCCTTGTGGTCAGTCACGTACAACTGCTAATCGGCCTGTTTACCTTTTACCTGTCGCCTCTTTTTGACAGCTTGCGCAGTATCGGTATGGGAGCAGCCATGAAAAATGCGGCACTCAGAAAAGCCCTGATAGAACACCCAAGCACGATGTTGGTGGCCATCGTTCTACTTACCATAGGCTTTTCTAAACACAAAAAGAAAACAAACGATTTGGCCAAATTTAAGACCCTTAGCTGGTATTATGGTATGGCACTCCTGTTGTCACTGGCCATGATTCCCTGGGCGCAATGGTTGGCTGAATGATGGGCTATTGATCCAGTAAGGATTTTATTTTTTGAGAATGATCTATACAATTACCGCCTATACAAAAAGTACCCTTTACTATGTTGCTTTTGGTATATCGCTGGTTGTTTTTGATCTGATACAACGAATTTGTTTACGCCTGGGCGGATACCACGCCCATAAAAAATCGGTTGACATTCTCAATTTTCTACTGGTACAAAGTTTGCGGATCTTGGGTACCAAGGTTACTTTTAGAAACCCCTATAAGCTGCCTGAAAACGCCCCCCTAATCATTGCTTGTAACCACCAAAGCATGAATGATATTCCACCTTGTCTTTGGTTCTTTCGGAAACACCACCCCAAATTTGTCGCCAAAAAAGAATTGGGCAAAGGCATTCCGAGCATTTCATATAATTTAAAACACGGAGGGGCGGCCCTGATCGATCGAAAAGATGCCAAACAATCTATTTCAGCAATTGTACAACTCGGGAAATACCTCGAAAAGAACCACCATGCAGCCATTATTTACCCGGAGGGCACCCGGAGCCGGAACGGGGTGCCAAAAAGATTTTCACCAAACGGACTGAAAATGTTGGTAAAACACGCTCCTTCAGCCTACGTGGTACCAGTAACCATCAACAACTCGTGGCGGCTGGTTGAAAAGGGGGGCTTTCCCATGGGCACAGGGGTTCACCTCAGTCTAGACGTTCACGAACCCATCAAGGCAGACAGTATGGATTTTGACACGCTGTTTGCGCGGGTGGAACGGGAAATTACTTCGGCGGTGATAGGCTAAACGAATCGCGGTCTGACAAAAAACCAAACTGCTCACGGGCCTTTAATAAGGCCCTTCTGTCGAGGAAGGCAAGCTGAACAGCCTCCTGCTCTTCTCCTGCGTAGCTACATCGATCTCCCAGGAAATCGTAAACGGCCGAATGGCCATTGTAAACAATGCCACGGGCATCGGTGCCTGTCCTGTTGACGCCCACTGTATAAGATAGGTTCTCAATGGCACGGGCTTTTAACAAGGTGTCCCAGGCCTGTATCCGTACTTGCGGCCAGTTGGCTACATAGAGTAATAGGTCGTAGTTATGGGTGTTTCTCGACCAAACTGGAAAACGCAAATCATAACAAATAAGCGGGCAAATTTTCCACCCCAAATAGTGAACGATGGGCTGTGCTGTACCGGGCGTGTATACCGCTTGTTCTCCTACCAGGCCAAACAGGTGCTTCTTATCATAGTGGTCAATGGCTCCGGAAGGGTGTACAAATAACAAGCGGTTATAGTACTGAGTACCGACACGAATCATGAGGCTACCCACAAGGGCGCATTGGCAATCCCTGGCAGTGTTTTGCAGCCAGCTAAGGGTAGGCCCCTGCATGGTTTCGGCGAATCCTTCGGGCTCCATACTAAAACCAGTGGTAAACATTTCGGGTAACACAACCAAAGATGCCTGACCAGCGACCTGCCTGATCTTCTTTAAAAAGTACACCCGGTTTTGCGCAGGGTCGTGCCATACTATGGGGGCTTGAATAATAGCTACTGCTAGGGTTTGCACAGACACGTTGGAATATT
>JASMME010000085.1 GCA_030748365.1 Lutibacter sp. | reverse complement strand
GCGTTTATCAACGCTTCCACTTTGGTGGTGGTTGCTGTTTACCTGGGTATTGAAGCTATTAAGCGCTTATATCATCCCCAAGAAATTATCAGTGATGTGGTTATTTACTTGGCTATTTTAGGAGCGTTGGCCAATGGTATAAGTGTATTGTTATTGAAAAGCGATGCAGAAAAAAATATGAATATAAAATCTGCTTACCTTCATTTAGTAACCGATATGCTCACTTCCGTTGCAGTTTTATTTGGTGGTTTGATGATGAAATTTTATGCGATTTTTTGGATTGATGCGCTGCTTACTTTGCTAATTTCTATATACCTGATTTATCTCAGTTGGGACATACTGATAAGTGCTTTAAAGGTGTTAATGCTCTTTAGCCCTTCACACCTCAATATTATCGATATTGAAAAAGAGATTTTACAAATGGAAGGTATTAAAAATATCCACCACGTACACCTGTGGCAACTCAATGACCACGACTGTCATTTTGAAGCACATATTCAGTTTAAAAAAGATATAAGACTCTCAGAATTCGATCAAAAATGTCAACAAGTAGAGCGGATCTTAAAGGAAAAGTTCCACATAAGTCACAGTAATTTACAACCTGAATTTTTTCGTGATGATCACAAAGAAATCATCATCCAAGACTAAGTCCAATGACTATTACAATTAAAAAATTTTCCCAACTAAGTAGCGATGAATTGTATACCCTTTTACAATTGAGAAGTGCTGTTTTTGTTGTGGAACAACAATGTGTATACCAGGATATAGATGACAAAGACAAAAAAGCAACCCATATACTGGGTTTTAAAGAAGATAAACTAGTGGCCTATACCCGTATTTTTAAAGCAGGTGATTACTTTGAACAAGCCAGTATTGGGAGGGTAGTGGTGCACAGTGAAGAACGAGGCAAGGGAATCGGACATATCATCATGCAAGCATCAATACAAGCCATCAATACACAGTTTAATACCGAGGAAATAAAAATTTCTGCACAGCGCTATCTAAAGGGTTTTTACCAGTTTCATGGTTTTGAACAACAAGGAAGTCCTTACCTCGAAGATGGCATACCTCATATTGCTATGTTAAAGCAATAAACAATCTACCACTTAGCAAAGATGGAAAGCGATAGGTTTCTGCCAGGAGCACTTATAGAGGAGGCAAATTCTTTATAATGCTTATCAAACAGATTGTCGAGGTTTAACATCAGAGAAACCCGTTCGTTTACCTGGTATTTAGAGCGTATATGTAGGATATTCCAAGCAGGTAAATCTAGGTATTTGTCAGTCGGAAAAATACCTATATATTCAGTAGGCGCTTGTTCTAGGTTGTCAATACCTTCTATACTATTATAATCTGATAACCTTTTTTTTAGGTTGAATTTCCAGCTGGCAACCACCTGTATTTTTCTCTTTTTAAAACCCATCTCCACCATTCCAAACAAGGGAGGAATAGAAGACAAAGGAAGTTGGGTGTCATAGGTGTTGCCTTTGGTATAAGTCAAAGAGCTACTGGTAAACCAATTTCTATATAAAGTTCCTTTTATACTTAAGGTACTTCCCGTAATATAAGCAGTACCTTTATTAACATTGGCGATGGTAGTACCCTCTTCACCATGGTACATAATGGTTCCGTCTCCGTAGTGGTTTGGGTCGAAATAATCGCGTACGATATAATTGTTTAGGAGGGTGTAATAAGCATTCCAATTGATGTGGAAGGTTTTATTGAGAAAATATTTAATGACACCCATTTCTGCATTGTAGGCATATTCTGGTTTTAAATGGGTATTAGGTACTGATACAAACCCAAATTTCTCTCTAATTTTACCAATATCATCAATATTGGGTGATCTAAAACCAGAAGATATGACCGCATTTAGTTGCCAGTCTTCCCTGGGTTTGTAGACGTATCCAAACGTGGCAGTAAGGGCCGCATTGTTTAGTATAATACGATTTGGAAGCGCTATCAGTGAATCATCTAACCACTTAGCGGTTAAATAGGTGTTTACCCAACGAATGCCACTATTGAGGGTGGTTTTAGAATTGATGTCCTGACGGTAATTCAGATAAGCGGCAGCGCTGCTATAGGTACTCCCTCCATCTGGGTAACGAGACTGAATATTAAAAACATCTGTAAAACCAAGAACCTGGTTACCAGAAACTTCCAACGCCCTACAATAAGCGTCTGAAAGCACTTTGTTGTGGCTTGCCTCAAAGCCGTAGGAAAAAACACGTTTCTTATCCCGGGTTAAGGGTACAAAAAAATCACCATTTATACTAAAAACTTTTACATTTTCAACACCATACAAACGATCTAAACTATTAAATTTTCTATAGATACGGGACTCCTCAATGTCTTGAAAAGCAGCGGTGATGGTACCTTTTTCTAACCATTTTTTATTGGGGTGTATCTTTAATTGGGATGAGAACAACCACCTTTTTTGAGGGCCGTAATACCACTCAGCATATTTAAGTTTGTCTCCACTATACTCTGTAAGTTTATCAAACCGGTTTATGTTTGATGACTGGGAAAATTGAAGGTTGAAAAGCAATTGGGTGTCAGGAGAGAGTGTAAAAGTAAATTTTTGTAAAAAATCGGTCTGGTGGAAACCAGTGTTTTTCTGTATACGGGGGTTGTTATTTGCTACACTATGTGCATTGAAAAAATCACCACCATTGTTAGAATACTCAAAAACCTTTCCCCAATCCTCATAACCGTGGCTTCGGTTGCCACCCATTGTCAAATCACCAAATTTACTATATGAAATATTGGTATAAGCAGCCCATTTATTGTTTATTACTTCAAGATCTCCCGAGGCACTACGTTCGTTGTTTACACTGCTATACCTCGAAAAAAAAGAACCACTAACACCTTTGTTTGCCGATGGTTTGGGGGTTTTGGTATAATAATGAATCACCCCTCCCAAAGCATCGGATCCGTAAATAACAGAAGAGGGACCGAAAATAACTTCCGTCCTGTCAAGAATATTGGGTGACACGGTTATTGAGTTGTGTAAGTGACCCCTTCTGTAAATAGCATTGTTCATCCGAACCCCATCTATCACCAACAATACCCGGTTAGCCTCCATACCCCTCAACACAGGGCTTCCCCCCCCAAACTGAGATTTTTGAACTTTTATACCAGGAATGGTAGCCAGCAGGTCTGCGGAAGTTTGGGGCGAAATATCTTGGATACCCTCCTTAAACACCACCGCAACCTGTTCGGCAATCCGACTCCTTTTTTCTTTTTCTTTAGAGGCTGATAACACAATTTCATTCAACAACTCCGCTTTTTTATGTAGCCTGATAACCAAACCAGATGCCACCAGGTCTCTTTTAAGCACTTCGTATTCTATATAAGCAAGGTGGTTAAAAGAAATCACTTCATAATCACCAAAGGCATCTAGCGACACCCCTCCCGCTTTGTCTGTGTAATAAACCGTCTTTTTCGCTTCATCATAAACAATCACATTCTCAAGGGGTTCACCACTGTCAAAAGTAAGTACCTGTACCCTTTGAGCCTGTAATAAACCCACCAATAAGACAGTACAACAAAAAAATCTATACTTCATACACTCTTAAAAACAGCTGATAACACAGCCAGGGATTTGGGTTTTATAAACCCGGTCAAATGTAATTCAAAATATTGAATTAGTATCGACAATAAATCCTGACGATTTTCAGCACTGAAACCAACACCCTCTAACACATCAAAATGTGTGCCTAAAATTTTCCTAAACGAATCCAATTTTTTTCCTGTGATGGTGTGCTGGTTACTGCTTGCTGTGAACTGGCCCTCTAACAAATCAAAATACCCCTCCTTTTCAAGGGATGTTGATGGGTAAAAACCTAAGAACTTTGTAAGTTTTAGTAAAAACAGCAAGTGAAAATTAGCTATATGATCATGTGTGTCTAGCCATAAAAAAGCAGTTTCCAGGTATTTGAACAAAGAAGTGTTTTCTTCTTCTTCTTTGATGGTTCGATACAGTATTTCAGCTAGGAAAAGGGCAATGGTTTGTTTTTTTATATCTGTGTATACAGATTGATAGAAGTGGTTTATTTCAATTTCTCGAATGGTGTTCAAATACCCCTTATCATTGTGTCTGGCAGTTAAACAAAGTTGCATCAACGGTTGAAAATAAGCGGCTTTTACCCCCCTTTTTTTGCTGCGCAACACCCCTTTTAACAAGTAACTCTTTAGTCCGTATTTTTCAGTGTAACAAGTGGCTATTAGGCTGGTGTCTCCATATTTGATGGTGTTGAGTACAATGGCCTTGGTTTTTTGTATCATAATCAGTTGATAAGGGCAATTTTTACAAAGGATGTTTCGGTACCGTTGGCAGATAATAATACGATATAAATACCTGAGGCAACTTGTTTTCCAGCCAGGTTTCTCTTATCCCAAATAACCCTACCCCCATGGCTTTCCTGTCCTTCGCGCAGGTTGGTCTCAAAAACCAAGTTTCCCCCAGTATCCAATATTTTTACATTACAATCTTTGGGTAAACGGGCGCCACCTCTTCCCTCAATGGTGATAAAATCATGGGTGCGGGTTGCCGGGTTTGGGTAGGCGTAGGCTGCCGGCAGATAAGTTCCGTAAGTGGTCACATCACTCTGGTAAGCTACAATTCCTTTATCGGTTGCAAAATATACCTTGCCCGATTCTTCTGCTACCGATATTTTTACAATGGTATTAGAAGGTAGTGGAGAATTGTCTTTGTTAAATACCTGCAAGGTATTGGTACCATCGGGAGAGGTCATTATAGCGCCGCCGGTTTCAGTGCCAAACCACTTGTTATCTGCGCCATCCGTTGCAATGCTATTGATAACCTGTTCTCCTAATAGTTTTTTATAACCACCACCCTCTGAAATGATCACCGGAGCTGCATTGGATACCTCACCACTTAAAATATCCGAAGCATTTTGATAAACTACCAAGCCTTTTTTGGTGCCTATCCAGATGCGGTTACTTTGATCTGCCTGCACCGTTCGTACATTTAAATCAGGTAAATTACCTCCGTCAACCGCCGTGGTAAGTGAGAACTTCTGCCCCTTTTGTTCGTTAAAAATCAGCACCCCATTTCGGCGCGACCCTATCCACACTGTCTGGTTTTTATCAATACTAAGCTCATTCAATCCCAAGGCCCCGTTTGTGATGGTTGTACTCATATCGAATGAAGACCACTGCCCCATCGCACTGTATTTTTTTATTCGCTTATCTACCCAAGCATTGGCGATCCATAGATTTCCTTGTGTATCAAAAGCAGCACCGTTGATACGAATGCTTACATAGTCAGGTGCTGGGGTATAGATTAGTTTTTCCAGCCCGCTGTTTTCGTGGTTCCAATGACCGGTGATTTCATCGTTTTCTACCACCAACATACCATCCCCCCAGGAACTTATATAGGCCTTATCCGGATTTTTGGGGTCAACCGTAACATGCGACAATCCGCGAACTCCTAGGTTGTCATTATACGGAGTATTTACCCAATACTCCCCATTAAAATGATCATAACCAGCTTTTTTTAGATTGGGGGTATATGCACTGTTGTACCCACCATAAACCACCCATAAATCATCATTGCCGGTTGCTGTAATAGAAAATGCCTCATTGGAACTAGGGCCGCCTGGATGAACTTCTTTAAAATCAGGAGGGTTTTGTAGCGGCAGTGCACTGATGAGTAGGCCGACATTTTGTGTTCCCAAGAAAAGCTTGTTGTCGGTACAGTAAGCGGCCTGTATATGATTGTGGAAAGGATCACTAGCAGCACTGTTATACACAAACACTTCTTGCATTGATTCATCCAAACAAAACACCTGGTTGTGGGTGTTGATAGTCATATATTTTTGACCAGTCTTTATTTTTTGAATGGCTGCTGCATAGTCTGCCACCAGCCATAAACTACTTTCCTCTACACGAAACAATTGCCTAGCCTTACTGGTGTATAATTGCTTGTTAAAAGCCTTGACTGCAGTAAAATTACCTGAAAATAGTAAGGTCCACTGATTAAAGTCGATCAAATTAGGATTGTACACATCCGCTGTATATAAGCCATACTCAGTGGCGGCAAATAGTTGCTCGCCCAGAATGGCAACCTCGTTAATCATTATTTCTGAAGACTGGTTACCAATAAAAAACGTATCCCCAAATACCCTATTTTCCAGGTCGTACACAATGATGGCAAAAGGGGTTGATAAGTATAAGCTACCCTCAAACTCTGTGATGTGATTGATTGTTTTTTCAC
>JASMME010000084.1 GCA_030748365.1 Lutibacter sp. | reverse complement strand
GCAATACCTGATTCCTAGACAAGAGGTACGTATCGGTACACGGAAGTACCTGACCGACTCCTTGTTATTGTCCGTGGCTACGGTAAAGGTGGATACCAGTAAACAAGGCCTGTTTCCAATCAAAGCGATCAATAGGGAACCCAAAACGATGGACGATTATAAGCACTGGCTCTGGTGGTTGTTTGCCCTGCTGGCGCTACTGGCGGTCATTGGTTATGTTGTCTTTAGAAAAAAAGCAGCTGTTCCGAAAGCCAAGGTCAGTATCCCTCCCTTTCAGCAAGCCATGGAGCGTCTACAGTCGCTCGATGAAAAATCACTGCTGGAAGAGAACAAGGTCAAACCTTATTACTCGGAACTTACCGATATTGTCAGAACCTATATCGAAAGGGCCATTCATATTCCAGCCCTGGAATCGACCACCCGAGAATTGTTGGTAACCATGCGTGATTTCAACGATTCCAGTGACCTGGGTATATCGGCCGAGACCCTAGAAGAATTACAAAAGGTATTGCAACAAGCCGACCTGGTGAAATTTGCAAAATCTAAGCCGCTGATTGAAGAAATTCAACAAGACCGGCGCCTTTCAGAACGAGTGTTACACGGATTAAAACCGCCTAAACCCCCAACCGATGCGCTGGACTGATTTTGAATTTTCACATCCCCATTTGCTGTGGCTACTGCTCGTTGTCCCCTTGCTGATTTTATGGTCTTATCAGACCAGGAAAAAGGGAAGTGCCACGCTGACCATCCCCAGCACCAAGGCTTTTGAGAAGCAAGCGTCCCTGCTCTCAGCATTGAAACCGGTATTGCCCACTCTCAGGCTTTTGTCCCTATCTTTGCTGCTGATAGCCCTGGCCAGACCGCGAACCGTATCCGTCAATTCAAAAACCAGGACCAACCGAGGTATCGATATCGTCATGGCCATTGATGTATCGGCCAGTATGCTGGCACGCGACCTAAAACCAAACCGCTTGGAAGCCCTTAAGAAAGTGGCCCGGGAGTTCGTTAGCGAACGGCCCAATGACCGGATTGGGATTGTGGTCTATGCAGGGGAGAGCTTTACCCAAACCCCCATAACGAGTGACAAAACCATTGTCAGCAATACCATTGCAAGAATCCGTTGGGGTGAATTGGAAGGAGGTACCGCCATAGGAATGGGCCTGGGTTCAGCGGTAAACAGGCTAAAGGAGAGTAAGGCAAAAAGCAAGGTTATTATATTATTGACCGACGGAGTTAACAATGCGGGTTTTGTAGATCCAACAACAGCTACCGAGTTGGCAGTAGGCTTGGACATTAAGGTGTATACCATTGGATTGGGCACCAATGGAACGGCCTCTTTTCCCTATGCCAAAGACCCAAACACCGGAAAATTACTGTTTAGGAACTCTCCGGTGGAAATAGACGAAGCCCTCCTGCAATTCATTGCCAAGGAGACTGGTGGCACTTATTTTAGGGCGACCGACAACATGAAATTAAAGGCGGTTTACGAGGAGATTAACCAATTGGAAAAAACGGAGATAACGGAATTTAAATACTATAATTACGATGAGAAATACCGTTTTTTACTCCTGTTGGCTGGATTTTTTATCCTGCTTGAACAAGGGTTGAAATACACCGTTTTTAAAAGTTTTATATAACTGAAAGAAAGGGCTGAATCATGGGAGCAACCCAGGGCTTTCACTCAGAAAACAAAACAGGCTTATAATGTATAGCCATCTAGAAACAAACGATTGATATGTATCAAATAGAAGAACCCGGTTATTTTATCTACTTCGCAGTCATTCCCCTGTTGATTGCCTTGTTCTTAGGCGTATCCTGGTGGAAAAAACGCGTACAAAGGCAATTTTCCGAGGCTTCTTTGCTCAACAGGCTAAGCCCGGATAGATCTGCCTTTAAAGCGGTGTTAAAAATCTCCATGGTCTGTTTGTCCTTGGTTTTCCTGGTGGTGGCCCTGGCAAATCCCAAAATGGGAACCAAGCTTGAAACTGTCAAAAGACAGGGGGTAGACATTGTTTTTGCCCTCGATGTATCCAAAAGCATGCTGGCGGAAGATATCGCCCCAAACCGCTTGGAAAAAGCCAAACAGCTCATCACCAAAGTCATTGATAAACTGGGGGGTGATCGGATTGGCATCATTATTTACGCAGGCAATTCCTATCCCCTGCTACCCATTACCACAGACCATGCTGCTGCCAAGATGTTTTTACAAAATGCCCATCCTGACATGGTCTCGAGTCAGGGAACCTCTATCAACGAGGCTGTTGAACGGGCCATCGGCTATTTTGACAATGATGAACAGACAAACCGCTTTTTGTTTATTGCTTCGGATGGCGAAGACCACGAGGACAGCGCCCTGGATTTGGTGGAACAGGCGGTGGTCCAGGGTATTGAAATCCATACCATCGGAGTAGGTACTGAAAAGGGAGGCCCCATACCCATGCAACAGAGCGGAAGCATTCACTATAAAAAAGACGATCAAGGAGAAGTGGTCATCACTAAGATGAACAGCCCCATTCTACAGGAAATCGCCCAGGAAGGCAAAGGGAGCTATATCAACGGTAACAAGACCCGGGAAACCATTGCTGCCATAGAGGCCCTGTTGCTAAAGGCTGAAAAAAGTGACTTTGAGACCACACGGTTTTCAGATTATAAAGACCAGTTTCAGTGGTTTATAGCCATTGGATTCCTCTTGTTGACCATAGACACCTTGCTACTGGAAAAGAAAACAAGCTGGATCCAGCAGTTGAATTTGTTCAACCAACGATAAGCAAATGAGAACGATTGTATTGATAGTGTTTATAAGTTTTACGGGCGGCCTGTTTTCTCAGGAACAAACAGCCGCGCAATTGGCCCGTGAAGCGCGCAACGACCTTAGGGAAGGTAATAAGAAATTCCATCAGCTACAATTTGACGAAGCAGAAATTGCTTATAAAAAAGCCCTGTCTAAGAATCCTGCGTATTCGAAAGCAGCCTATAACCTGGGCAATGCCGTATACGAGCAGGGCCGTAACAAAGAGGCGATTGCCCAGTTTGAATGGCTGGAAAAGACCCTTACAGACAAGGTAGCCAAAGCGGATGTATTTCACAATAAGGGCAATGCGTTTATAAAGGAAAAACAATACGGACCGGCGGTAGAAGCCTATAAAAATGCCCTGCGAAACAGGCCTGAGGATGAGGAAACGCGCTATAACCTGGCCATGGCACAGGAGTTGTTGGAGGATCAGCAATCACAAAACAAAGACCAACAGAATTCACAGGATAACAAAGACAACAAAGACCAGCAGCAGGATCAGGGAGGGGGAAATGACCAGGATCAAAAAGACAAGTCTTCTCAGGACCCAAAAGACGGGGACAAAGACCCCAAAGACCCCGGAGAATCTCCCAAAGACAAGGGCAAGGATCCACAGCCCCCCAAACCGAGACCTGATCAGCTAAGTCCTGAGCAAATGAAACAACTCTTAGAGGCCATGAACAACGAGGAGCATAAAACACAGCAGAAACTCAATGCTGAAAAGGCCAAAGGGAAAAAAACCAAACGCAAAAAAGACTGGTAACCAACATGCCATTAGCCAAGATACATATCATCATTTTGTGGTGCCTCCTGTCGGTTGCAATGACAGCACAGGTACGTTTTGAAACCAAGGTCAGCAAACACAAACTAGGGGTGAACCAACGATTCAGAATTGAATTTTCCATCAATAAGCAAGGTGCCGATGATTTTACGCCTCCCAGCTTTTCCGGTTTTAAAGTAGTCGGTGGACCGAGCTCCTCAGTAAATCAGTCCTGGATCAACGGAAAATCAGCCTATTCACAGTCCTATACCTTTGTACTGCAACCCTTAAAAGAAGGACGGTTCACCATAGGCGCTGCAAGTATAGACTACGAGGGGAAAAAACTCCGGTCAAATACCGTTCAGCTTACCGTTACCAAAGCGGTGGAGATTCCCAAAGACCCCAACAATCCGCAGTATATCGCTCAGCAGAACATACACCTGGTGGCAGAAGTATCCAACAGGCGTCCTTATGTGGGTGAAGGTATCTACGTGGTATACAAACTCTATGTTAGCGAGAACATCAGCGTACACGACTGGCGCATTACTGATTCTCCCCAGTACAAAGGCTTCTGGAACCAGGACATCGAAGTAAAAGAAATCCAGGTTAAGAGGGGTAGCTATAACGGGGAGGATTACAAATATGTGGTACTGAAGCGGGCGGTATTGATTCCCCAACGCGCCGGCAAGTTAAGTATCGAACAAATAAAGATGGATTTTTCTGTAGGGATTCCAACAGGACGGGGTGATTTTTTTGGGAATATGATTACCCGAAACATCAATTATTCAGCCCAGTCAGCCCTGAAAAACATACAGGTACAGGCCCTGCCAGCGGCCGGGAAACCGTTGAACTTTTCTGGCGCAGTGGGTGATTTTGACTTCCGTGTTATCGCCAATAAGCAACGGCTGAAAGCCAATGATGCCGCCCAGGTACAGGTAGTGGTTTCCGGGAAAGGAAACCTAAAGCTTTTTGAGATTCCAACCATCACCACCCCACCAGAACTGGAAGTGTATACCCCGGAACACAAAGAGCGGGTAAAAACGACCTTGCGGGGGCTGCAAGGGCAAATTTCAGACAGCTATACAGTGGTTCCCCAGTACGCTGGGAAATACCAAATTCCGGAGTTGGTATTTTCCTATTTTAATCCAAAGGAAAAACAATACCGAACAATCACGACCGACCCTCTGTTTATGGAAGTTTCTGATGGCAATGCGGTGGTGGCCAGTGCGGGTGAACCGACTGCGAATGTCTCCAAAAGAACCGTAAGCCGTAGTGATAACAATTTTAGGTTTATCAGCCTGAACAGCGTTTTTGAGTTGAAAAAAAATCCGCCCTTTTTTAAAACGATGTTGTTCTATCTCTTGTTGCTGCTACCCTTCCTGGCCATTCCACTGGGTATCTATTTGGGCAATAAACGGGCCGCAAGGGCCGGGGATGTTTTTGGGAACAGGATCCGACTGGCTGATAAGCTGGCCAGAAAATACCTGTCAGAAGCCAAGAAACAACTGGGTAAAAAGGAAGCCTTCTATATTGCCCTGGAAAAGGCCCTGCATCATTTCTTAAAAGCAAAACTTCAGGTAGAAACTGCCGAGATCTCTAAGGAGCGGATTTCAGAACTTCTGATAGCAAGGGGCACCGACCAGGCCACGGTTGATGCTTTTATACAGGTCTTAAAAGACTGTGATTTTGGCCGCTATACGCCTACGACCAATGTGATGATGGTACAGGAGTATGAAAAAGCCAAAGCACTGATTACCCAACTTGAAAAACAGCTTTAGGATGAGGAAAATACTAAGTATCGCATGGATGGTACTGGGCTTGTTCGCCCAGGCACAGGAGGACGCTGAAAAGTTATTTTCAGAAGCCAATACCTTTTATAAAGAAGCCAATTATACCCGGGCGGTAGGGGTCTATTTGTCTATTGAAGAACAAGGTTTTGTCAATGCAGACCTGTTTTTCAACACAGGCAATTGTTACTATAAGATGAACCAGGTAGCCCCGGCCATCTACTATTATGAAAAAGCACTGAAGGTAGATCCCGGGCATGAGGATGCCCGTTTTAACCTTGAATTCGCCCAACGAATGACCATCGATGTAATCGAAACACTGCCTGAAACCTTTGGGCAAAAGTTTGCGCGTAAGATCATCCAACCGCTTTCCTATGAAACCTGGGGGCTTATTGCAGTGGTCTTTTCATGGTTGATGGCCCTGTTTTTTTGGCGGTATTATTTTTCCGGACGTTCCCGCATCAAATTGCTCTTTTTTAACCTCTCGCTAGGGTGTTTGCTAGGCATGGCTCTAAGCCTTGGTTTTGCCTATAGCAACCAACGTACGGTAGAACTGGAACGCCCAGCCATTGTGTTTGCCAAAAAAGCAGTGGTTAGCAATGCGCCCAGCCTAGGTGGCGAGCTCGTTTTTGAACTCCATGAAGGCACAAAAGTACAGGTTCTCGATGCACTGGATGACTGGAAAAAAATTCGTATCGCCGATGGCCAAACAGGTTGGATTTCCAGTACTTCTATAAAAGAGATTTAATGGCTGTTGGGGAAGGCTCGGGAAAAACACCCTTTTTAACTTTTATCCTTCCCTGCTTCCTTGATTTTGGGGGTTTTTATAGTAGGTCGTAGGCCCGTCGATTGAACTGTTGCTAGGCGTTTATTAATTGCTTACTAGGATACGATTGCTTTGATTTTTTAAAGCTGTCACCAAAGCATCAATGCTT
>JASMME010000083.1 GCA_030748365.1 Lutibacter sp. | reverse complement strand
AAGTTCTTCTCCCTGCTCTAAGAACCTGAGAATAAATCTCTTCCTGTTCTGTATGTCCTTTGTCACTCATAATGCACGTGCTGTATTAAGATTAAGTTTTATAGGCAAATCTATAAAAATATTTAACTTAGGGCGGTAAATTATAGGTCTTTTTCTAAAAGCTGTTGCTCAAAAAGCGCTTTGTAGTAACCTGTTGTTTTGAGCAGTTCCTCGTGGGTTCCTTCTTGGATGACCCTGCCTTTTTCAAGTACAAGAATCTTGTCTGCGTGTTTGACTGAGGATACCCGGTGACTGATAATCACCGTCGTTTTGCCCCGACTGATATTGTAGAGGTTTTTTAGTATAATCTCCTCGGTTTCTGTATCCACTGCAGATAGACAATCGTCAAATATTAGAATATGGGGGTCTTTGATAATGGCGCGGGCAATGGACAACCGTTGTTTCTGTCCTCCTGAAAGGGTGACGCCTCGTTCCCCGACATAGGTATCGTATCCATGGCTGAAATCTATAATATTGTGGTGTATATAGGCTTCTTTTGCCGCCTGTTCTACCGCCTTATCATTTGCGTTTACCAGGCCGAACCGAATGTTGTTTCTGATGGTATCGGAAAATAAAAACGCCTCCTGTGGTACAAAACCGATTTGCTGTCTAAGGTCATTCAGATTGACTTGTTTGATGTCGGTTTGATCCATTAAGATTGTGCCTGCACTTACCTCGTACAGCCGTGCTATTAGGTTCGCGATTGTTGATTTTCCGGCGCCTGTATTTCCCAGAATGGCCAGTGTTTCTCCTTCCTTTACGGAAAAACTAATGTCTTTTAGGGCGGTGATATTCGTGTCGTCGTAGGTGAAAGATACCTTTTTAAATTCGATATTTCCGCGCAGTACAGATACTTGGTTTAAGGGGTTTTCAATCTCCGGCACAACGTTTAAAAATTCATTGATTCGTTGCTGGGACGCTTCTGCCTGTTGTACCGTAGAGGTTACCCAGCCTACGACAGCTACTGGCCAGGTGAGCATATTTACATACATCACAAATTCTGCGATGACCCCCAGAGAAATCGTACCTTCTATATACCGCAGGCCCCCCATATAGATGACCAGGGTGTTGCTGATTCCAATCAATAGGATCATCAGGGGGAAGAACAAGGCCTGTGCTTGGAATAGGTGAAGGTTCTTTTCCCTGGTTGTGTTGACCAGCTTGCTGAATTCTCCCAAGGCCTTGTTTTCAACACCGTAGGATTTTAAGATACGAATACCTGAAAAGGTTTCCTGCGCATTGGTTGTGAGTCTTGATAGGTATTGTTGAACAAGGCTACTTCTTTTGTTAATCGTTCTGCTGAGTAGGTAAATGGAGACCGATAGTACCGGTAAAGGCAACAGTGTATAATGGGTGAGTGTCACATCAATTTGGTACATTTTAACCATAGCTACGGTAAAAAGGACCACCGTATTCATCGTATACATGATTGCCGGTCCAAAGTACATCCGTACTTTACTCACATCTTCACTGATTCGGTTCATCAGGTCTCCGGT
The DNA here is from genome assembly GCA_030748365.1 of Lutibacter sp. Classification (GTDB taxonomy): domain Bacteria; phylum Bacteroidota; class Bacteroidia; order Flavobacteriales; family Flavobacteriaceae; genus Lutibacter. The sequence continues at coordinate 4,795 of JASMME010000083.1, read as the reverse complement.
CCTGTTTTTCTTGTAGAAATTCAAGCTCAGGCGCTGGTAATGCGTATAAATTTCATTTTTCAGGTCAAATTCGATCAGGCGAGAGGTTACGATAATCATTTCCCGCATCAGGAAGGTAAACAAGCCTGACACCAGGGCAGCCCCTATAATGAGTAACAAGGTAAAGCCGAGTTCACGTTTTACCAGCAACAGGTCTGTGCTGATTCCCTGGTGGTAATTTTCAGCAATGTCAACCATCTTTCGAATCAAGCGGGGAACTTCTAGGGTAAAGGCCTTGGCACAAATCGACATTACCAGCCCTATCAAGAGCCGGTATTTATATTTGAAGAGGTATTTGTTTAGATATTGCAGTGCTTTCATCTGCCCACTTTGCTAGATTTCAACGGACGAATATACTTATAAAATCATTTATAAAAGCCATTTTGTACTAAGATTTAGTTTGGTTCAAAAAAAAGGAAACAGGCTGGCAGTTCCCAAAAATAATAGTATTTTTGTCGCTGGTTATTTCATACTATTCAAAGTTCTTTACATGATAAACAGAAGACATATCAGGGTCAAAGTAATGCAATCGGTCTACGCATTGCTTCAGTCTAAAAGTGATGACCTAGATAAGGAATCACAATTTCTATATGACAGTATCGACCGGGTTTTTGATCTCTATGCGATTGTTCTTAGCCTGTTGACCGAAGTCTGTAAAATGGAAAAAACCCACCAGTCTCTTTCGAAAAAAAAGATCCTGGCCAGTCCTGAAGAACTGAATCCCAACACCAAATTTATTAACAATCGTATCTTTAAGATACTTTTAGAAAGCCCTTCCCTAAAGGATCGTATTGAATCCAGGAAACTGAATTGCTGGTATCTCGACAATGATTACGTAAAGAAGATATTGAAACGGATCAAGGCAGACCTTGCTTACAAAGATTATATGCAATCCCCGGAATCGGATTTTCGTGAAGACCGAGAATTTGTACTAAACATTTTTAAGCACATCATTGCGCCCAATGATACACTGGCAGATTATTTTGAAGACAGTGTAATCAGCTGGGCAGATGATATTCCCTTTGTGAATACCTGGATCGTCAAAACCCTGAACCAGTTAAAACCCGGCAAGGGTTTTAAATTGGGTAGGTTATACAAGGATGATGACGACAAAAAATTTGTTTCCGAATTGTTTAGAAAGACGGTTTTGAACCACCATAAATACGAGGAGGAGATTGTACAGAAAACGCCTAATTGGGACAAAGAGCGGATTGCAGAGGTCGATATGATCTTGCTCAAAATGGCCCTTTGTGAATTTCTTTGCTTCCCATTGATTCCTACCAGGGTGACCATCAATGAGTACATTGAAATTTCCAAGGATTATTCCACTGTAAAAAGTAGTTTCTTTATCAATGGCGTGCTAGACAAGTTGCTCAAGGAGTATACTGAGACAAAAAGACTGCAAAAGATAGGAAGGGGATTGTTATAATTTTATATTTTTACGAAAACTTTTAAAAGATGAATTGTAGGATTTATACCGCCGTATTGCTTTTTGCCTTCTTGGCTTCCTGTGGAGAGGCTGCTTCTTCCAAAGTCAATAAGTCCAAGGTGTTGGAGGCCAAAATGCGTGATGCCGATATCAGTATGGGGGGTGCGGTCATCCAATTTGACCGTACAGAGTACGATTTTGGAACCATTACAGAAGGAACCATTGTAGAGGGTAGTTTTAGCATTACCAACGTGGGGAAGTCAGACTTGGTCATCACCAATGCACATGCGACTTGTGGCTGCACGGTTCCCAAATGGCCGCGGGAAGCCATCAAACCTGGTGAAACTGCTCCGATGACCTTTGCCTTCAATTCCCTGAGGAAGCCCGGTAAACAAAACAAATCAATCACCCTGCAAACCAATACCGCCAATGTTTTTGAAACCTTGAGAATCAAGGGATTGGTATTGCCTAAAGAAAAATAATTTTACTAAATACAACCCAATGTTTAACACACTATTTTTACAAAGTCAAGGAAGTTCTTTGTCTGGAATGCTTCCTTTTTTACTGATGTTTCTGGTACTTTACTTTTTTATGATTAGGCCCCAAATGAAACGTCAGAAAAATGAAAAAAAATTTCAAAGTCAGATTGCCAAAGGCTCCAAAGTAGTCACCAGTAGTGGCATCCACGGTAAGGTGGTAGACATCGTTTCCAGTGATAATACAGTAATTATTGAAACCGGTGCTGGTAAGATCAAATTTGATCGAACGGCCATTTCGATGGAGCTCAGCAAGCGCTATCAACCTTCGAAAGGTAAAAAATAAGCAGCCCCATATCTTATTAAAAAAGTGAGCCATGGCTCACTTTTTTGTATATTTAGGTTTATTTTTCAACATGCAGGCAGATCACAAGAACGCATCCACCACTTTTTTGAGTAACCGAAAGCTCAAGGTTTTCCTGTTTTTTCTGTTGTTGACCACCTTTATCTGGTTTCTTGTTGAACTTTCCCAATCCTATAATACCAAGGCTACCTTTCGCATTCGTTTTAAGGATATTCCTGATAAGTTGTTTTTTGAAGACAATACGCCGCAACGATTAGATATAGTGATTAAGGCACCTGGATTTTCTTTGTTGACATACAAGTGGAGTACCAAAGAGATTTCTCTAAGTCTGCGTGAGCTGCAACAAAATGCGACAGGATATTACCTGTTGCCCAATTATCAAAATACAAGCCTGAGCGCCCAATTGACAGGAGGTACCGAGGTCATACGCATGCTAAAAGACACCCTGTATGTAGGGCTTGGTAAGAACAAGACCCAAAAGCTTCCTGTACACTTATTGCTCGATCTTCAATTCAAATTGGGCTATAACCTGGTCGAAAAGCTGCGCCTAAGTCCTGATTCTATCGTGGTCAAAGGCCCTGAAAAACAACTTGATTCCATGTTGGAGATTGCCACCCAGTCCTTACAGCTAGAAGAGGTATACCAAGACATAGATATTCGCTTACCACTGGTATTGCCAGGTGCTGAAAAGAATGTAGTGACTTCTGCAAAGGAAGTGCGTGTAACAGCGCAGGTAGAAAAGTTTACAGAGGGGGTACTTGCCCTTCCAGTCAGTATTGTCAATGTGCCTGAAGGTGTAGCGATTACCCCATTCCCCAAAGAAATCAAAGTGGTCTATCGAACTGGATTGTCCAATTTCAACAAAATTACGCCCAACAGTGTCCGGGTTGTTTTTGATTATAAACAGTACCAAAAAGATACACTGCTGCATTACCTGAGTCCATCGGTTGTCCAACAGAGTGAGTACATCAGTTCCATAAAAATTATTCCCGATCGGGTAGAGTTTTTAATTCAGCAGCCATGATTGTTGGTTTAACGGGCGGCATAGGAAGTGGTAAGACAACGGTCCTACAGATGTTTGAAGCACTGGGGGCGCTTAGCTATGTGGCAGATCTGGCTGCCAAGGAGCTCATGTGCACAGACAAAACCCTGCGTTCTCAGGTATTGAATCTTTTTGGGGAGAATTCTTATGTGGGTGATCGTTTACACAGGGAATATATTTCATCGATTGTATTTAAAGAGCCTGCCAAACTCAAACAACTAAATGCCCTGGTACATCCGGTAGTACACGCTCATTTTGAACAATTTAAGTTGGATCATCCTGGGCGTATCATTCTGTATGAATCCGCTATTTTATTTGAAGTGGGGGCTGAAAATACCTTTGATTACCTGATTTTAGTGACCGCTCCTAAGCAGGAAAGAATAGCCCGTATCTTAGCAAGAGACGCCCTTTCCAAAGAACAGATTCAACAGAGAATGGACAACCAGTCTGGAGATGATGCTAAAATAATCCGTTCACATTTTGTCATCCAGAACCATGACCTGTCAACGACCAGACAACAGGTACAGACCGTATATGAAATGTTATTGCAAACGCAAGATGCCACTGAAAAACCAACAAATATTGTTAAATCATCCTAACGTATGTTAAGCTACGTTAAAAATTGGGATGTTGTTAAGGCTAAATAGTAACTTTGTAGCATGAGAAAAAGGGTATTCCTGTTTATTGTCATTTTGATGTCCATTGCCCTGATCGGTATCATTTCCGTACAGGTCTTTTGGATCCAGCAGACTGTTCAGATCAAAGAAGCACAATTTACAGAAAATGTCAGGTTCTCTCTGGCAAAGGTTGCGGAGGATATCAAGCTAAGGGAGTTTGAAGAATTCTACCTCGACATTTCTGAAAAATACAAAGATCAGGGAAAGAAGTATGCCTATGCCGATGTTAGAAAATACGTTTTTGAGAAGATAGACACGGCCAGTAATGAGCGGTTTACCTATTCTCAAAGCATTGTGGAAGCCAACTACAAAGTGCCATTGGCTTTTACAGACACAGATTCCGTCGGTTTTAAAGAGATTTTCGGCATGGAAGAGTTTGTAAGAACCAAGGAGCCCCTGGTTGACAACTTCGGCGATCTTGAGCCTGTTGCAGAAAAAAAACTGCTTAGATTGGGGCGTTTTGAAGAAGCTGAAAAATCTTATTTAGAGAAAATATTTGATGTCTATACGGCTGAGGTACCTATACACAAAAGGGTCAGCAACAGGGAGATCAACCTGAGACTGGCTAACGAGCTGGCACTTAGAGGTATCCAGACCCCTTTTAAATACGGTATTTACAACAACGGTTTGGCTACCCGTGTAAAGTCGGGTTATTTTACCAAGGAGACAGGAAAGAGCTACAAGGTGAATATGTTTCCGGATGCAGAAGGAATGAGTGATTACCAGTTGTATGTAACCTTTCCTGAAAAAGAGACCTTTATCATCGCG
>JASMME010000082.1 GCA_030748365.1 Lutibacter sp. | reverse complement strand
GTCCATAGTCGTCCAAGACGGTTTCTGGTGTGGTCCGCACAGCGGCGACGACAGCACGTGCCTTGCTCATTCTGGGTCTCTCCTGAAGTAGGGCCAGGGCCCTGGATAAAACAATCTTTTCAAGATCCCTTCCTTTGGCGATAAAATCCTTTATCGTATGGCTATGAGAAACCCGGGTAATATCCTGCTCAATGATAGGGCCTTCGTCGAGTTCCTCAGTCACGTAATGACTGGTGGCGCCAATAATCTTTACCCCACGCTCATAAGCCGAATGGTAGGGCTTGGCACCTGGAAAGGCAGGTAAGAAAGAATGGTGGATATTAATGATATGGTCGGGATAGGCTGCGACCAACCTGGCGGAAAGAATTTGCATATACCGGGCCAGGACGATAAAATCAACCTGAAATTCTTTTAATAAGGACAACTGTACTTCTTCCGCAGCGGCCTTGTTATCCCTGGTCACCTCAACACAGTGGAAAGGGATGCCGAAAGACTTGGCAATGGGGCCTACATCGGGGTGGTTGCTGATGATTAACGGAATCTCAACCTCAAGTTCTCCGGCACTGTACCTGCTTAAGATATCATAGAGGCAGTGGGCATATTTAGAGACGAATACGGCCATCTTGGGTTTGTAATCGGAATCGTACAACTGCCAGTCCATGTCGTAGAGGCAGGCGATGCGTTCCTGGAAATCATCGTTGAAACCCTTCACTGAAAAAACCGATCCTGGAAACTCGCATTCCAAGCGCATAAAGAAGCGGTCATCTTCCCGATCTACATGCTGGTCAATATAGACGATGTTTCCGTTTTGCTGGTGAATAAAGTTGGTCACTGTAGCAATGATTCCCTGGCTGTCTTTGCAATTGATAAGAATGGTTATTCGCTTCATTGTCTTAAAATGATCAAAATAAGGTCTGCCTGCACTTCCTGGCTTTTGTAATCATGTGGATAAGCCGGCACACGGCCTTGGATACAAGTCCCAAAATTATGGAAAAAATACAAGGCTGTCGCGCTTGCCTTATATTGTTGCTTAATTGGCAATAATTGTTGGTTATTTTTAAAAATGTTATAAATTGCAAGACATTTACAGGAAAAAATTACGAAATGAATAAGAAAAAGAACTATACCCCCAAACACAAGGTCCGTATTGTTACAGCTGCCTCCCTGTTTGACGGGCACGATGCCGCCATTAATATCATGCGCAGAATCATGCAGTCTACTGGTGTGGAAGTTATCCATCTGGGTCACGACAGGAGTGTTGAAGAATTGGCAGACTGCGCCATACAGGAAGGTGCCCATGCCATCGCAATCACCTCCTACCAGGGTGGACATATGGAATACTTTAGCTACCTCTATGACCTACTAAAAGAAAAAGGCGCAGGCCATATCAAGCTCTTTGGCGGGGGCGGTGGTGTGATCTTGCCCTCAGAAATAAAACAACTGACCGACTACGGAATCAGCCGTATATACAGCCCGGATGATGGAAGAACAATGGGCCTGCAAGGCATGATAAACGACCTGGTGGAAAAGGCGGATTTTCCGATTGGTGATCAGCTGGATGTCAAGGTGTCTGACCTAAAGAAACAACGACCCTACCAACTGGCCATGGCAATTTCTGCCGTTGAGAATTTTGCTGATCAACACCGCAATTTTATACAAGCAGTAAAGACCGCAGCCAGCAAGTCCAAGACCCCGGTACTGGGGGTAACCGGTACAGGAGGTTCTGGAAAATCATCTTCTGTAGATGAATTTATACGCCGGTACTTAGAAGATTTCCCAGACAAGACCGTGGGCATCATTTCGGTAGACCCCTCTAAGAAAAAAAGTGGTGGTGCCTTGTTGGGTGACCGTATCCGGATGAACGCCCTTAAGAACCCCCGGGTGTATATGCGTTCGCTGGCCACCCGACAGGCCAACCTGGCACTGTCAAAACACGTGGCAACCGCCCTAGACATTTTAAAGGCCGCCAACTTTGACCTGATCATCCTGGAAACTTCCGGAATTGGACAGAGCGATACTGAAATTCTGGACCATGCAGCAGTGTCCCTGTACGTTATGACCCCAGACTTTGGCGCCGCCACCCAGCTGGAAAAGATCGATATGATTGATTTTGCCGATGTCATCGCCCTGAATAAATTTGACAAACGGGGGGCAGAGGATGCCTTGCGCGCCGTTCAAAAACAATACCAACGCGCACATGAATTATGGGAAAAAGACCTAGACACCATGCCTGTATACGGAACCGTTGCCTCACAGTTCAACGACCCGGGAACCCATACACTCTACCAAGTACTGCTGGAAAAACTCAACGAAAAAACAGGGGCCCGTTTTCAATACAAGTCGGACAAGGCCCGGATGACCCTCGAAAAACAAGCAGTAATCCCTCCCGGAAGAACACGCTACCTTTCCGAGATCAGTGAAAGCAACCGGCAATACAAGGCCCAGGCCATTCAGCAAAAGAATATCGCCCAAAAACTATACGGGCTCTTTACAAGCCTCTGTACCCTTACCGGAATGGCAGCGCCTGAGGCTGCACAGGAACTCTTGTGTGAAAATGGCCTGGAGGAAGACCGTTTGATGGCAAAGCTTATTGCTGAAGAGGACCGGGCAGTCATAGTCCGGCTACTGGAAATGTTTAGAACCGTTAAAAGGGAACTGAGCCCGGATAACTGGCAGCTGATACGGGCATGGAAAGCAACCAAGCAAGCCTACCGTGGAGACAGCTACTCCTTTACCGTACGGAACCAAACAATCGATATACAAACCCATAGCCTGTCATTGTCTCAGTTGCGCATTCCTAAAATATCCCTGCCCTCTTACGAGGACTGGGGCAGCCTGCTCTGGTGGTTACTGGAAGAGAACCTGCCAGGTGAATTTCCTTATACGGCCGGAATCTACCCCTTTAAACGGGCCGGTGAGGATCCTACGCGTATGTTTGCCGGTGAAGGCGGTCCAGAACGTACCAACAGGCGTTTTCACTACCTCAGCCTGGACATGCCTGCCAAACGATTGTCAACGGCTTTTGATTCGGTGACATTGTACGGAAGTGACCCGGATATACGCCCTGATATTTATGGAAAAATAGGCAATGCCGGGGTGTCTGTATGCTGCCTGGACGATGCCAAAAAATTATATTCGGGGATTGATCTCTGCGACCCCGCCACTTCTGTATCGATGACCATCAACGGCCCAGCCCCCATGATGCTGGGGTTCTTTATGAATGCCGCCATCGATCAGGCCTGTGAACAGTATATCATGGAACAACACATGGTAGAAGACATCGAAAAAAAGATAGGGGCCCTATATGCCGCATCGGGCGACAAACGCCCTAGCTACCAGGGAGTATTGCCCGAAGGACATAACGGCCTGGGCTTGCTTTTACTGGGTGTGACCGGTGACCAGGTCTTACCGGCAGCGGTCTATCAAAAGATCAAGGCAGCAACCATCCGCAAGGTGCGCGGAACCGTTCAGGCCGATATCCTCAAGGAAGACCAGGCCCAGAATACCTGTATCTTCTCTACGGAATTTGCCCTTCGGCTGATGGGGGATGTACAGGAATATTTTATAGAAAACCAGGTGCGCAACTTTTATTCTGTGTCCATTTCAGGCTATCATATCGCAGAGGCCGGTGCCAACCCAATCACCCAACTGGCCTTTACCCTGGCAAACGGGTTTACCTATATTGAATATTATTTGTCGCGGGGTATGGACATCAATAAGTTTGGGCCCAACCTCTCGTTCTTCTTTTCAAACGGCATCGATCCGGAATACGCGGTCATCGGACGGGTGGCGCGGAAGATTTGGTCAAAGGCCCTAAAGATTCGTTACGGCGCCAATGCAAGGGCGCAAATGCTCAAATACCATATCCAGACCTCCGGACGTTCCTTACATGCACAAGAGATCGATTTTAACGATATCAGGACCACCCTGCAAGCCTTGTATGCCATTTATGACAATTGCAACAGCCTGCATACAAATGCCTATGACGAAGCGATTACCACCCCCACCGAGGAGAGTGTACGCCGGGCCATGGCCATCCAGCTAATCATCAACAAGGAACTGGGACTAACCAGGAACGAAAACCCGCTACAGGGGGCTTTTATCACGGAAGAACTGACGGCATTGGTGGAAGAAGCCGTCTATACGGAATTTGACCGGCTGACCGACCGGGGCGGGGTATTGGGTGCTATGGAAACCATGTACCAGCGAAGTAAGATTCAGGAGGAAAGTATGCAGTACGAAAGCCAGAAACACAGCGGTGAGCTCCCCGTTATCGGCGTCAACACCTTCCTGAGCAGCCAGGGCTCGCCCACGGTATTGCCTCAAGAGGTGATCCGGGCTACCGAAACGGAAAAAAAGGCCCAGGTAACAACGGTTGGCCAACTATACAAACGGAATCCGGATAAAGCAGCTATCCAGGTACAGCTGTTAAAAGAAAAGGCCCGGACAAACGATAACCTCTTTGAACAGCTGATGGAGGCCTGTAAGGTCTGTTCCCTGGGACAGCTTACGGAAGCGCTTTTTGAGGTAGGTGGACAGTATCGTAGGAATATGTAGGAAAGAGGGCTTGATAGCTTTGTTAGTGTATTCCTCGCCAAAAGGCGGTATACTGCTGATTATTTGTACACTTCGACGGTTGCTATATAAATAAAAGGCACCAAAAAATCCGGCCAACACCGGATCTTAAGGACATTTAATTCAAATAATCGTACTGGTTAGTACGCGTCGTCATGTACGTTGGCAACGGCCCTTCCAGAAGGGTCGTTCATATTTTTAAAGGCTTCGTCCCATTCCAGGGCAATCTGGGTACTACAAGCCACCGAAGCTTCCTGGGGTACACTTAAAGCAGCGGTATCCGAGGGGAAATGGGCGGCAAAGATAGACCGGTAATAGAACTCCTCTTTGTTGGTAGGGGTCTGTATGGGAAACTTATAGTGGGCATTGGCCAGTTGCTCATCGGTGACTTCCTGGTCGACCACCTCTTTTAAGGTATCAATCCAACTGTAGCCTACCCCATCAGAGAACTGTTCTTTCTGTCGCCAAGCAACAGATTCCGGCAGGTAGCTTTCAAAAGCCTTGCGTATCACCCACTTTTCCATACGTTCCCCGTTGATCATTTTGTCCTGGGGGTTGATGCGCATGGCTACATCCATAAATTCTTTGTCTAAGAAAGGAACCCGGCCCTCAATACCCCAGGAGGCCAGGGATTTGTTGGCCCGCAAACAGTCATACATATGCAGCTTACTGAGTTTTCGCACGGTCTCTTCGTGAAATTCCTGGGCATCGGGTGCCTTGTGGAAATACAAGTAACCGCCGAACAATTCATCGGCCCCTTCTCCTGAAAGCACCATCTTGACCCCCATCGACTTGATAACACGGGCCATCAGGTACATAGGCGTAGAAGCCCGTATGGTCGTAATGTCATAGGTTTCCAGGTTATAGATAACGTCGCGGATGGCATCCAGTCCTTCCTGGATGGTAAATTGTATTTCGTGGTGTACCGTACCGATATGATCGGCCACTTTTTGCGCAGCCGCCAGATCGGGAGAGCCCTCCAAGCCCACTGAAAAAGAGTGTAACTGGGGCCACCAGGCAGCCTGGGTATCGCCCGATTCAATTCTTTTTTCAGCGTATTTTTTGGCAATCGCCGAGGTAACGGAGGAATCCAGGCCTCCGGAAAGCAGGACACCGTAGGGTACGTCGGACATCAATTGGCGGTGAACGGCTGCTTCCAGGGCATCGTGTAGGGCCTCAATACTGGTCTGGTTTTCCTTGACAGCCTCGTAGTCCATCCAGTCTCGCTCGTACCAGGCGCTCAGTTCACCCTCTTTGCTATATAGGTAATGGCCGGGAGGAAACAATTCGATTTTGGTACAAACCCCCTCCAAGGCCTTGAGTTCGGAAGCCACGTAGAAGGTGCCATTGGCATCCCAACCCATATACAGCGGAATGATGCCCATATGGTCGCGGGCGATTAGGTAGGCATCCTCCTCAACATCGTAGAGGGCGAATCCAAAAATACCGTTCATCTCATCGATAAATGCGGGGCCCTTTTCTTGGTAAAGGGCCAGGATGATTTCACAATCAGACTGGGTTTGAAATGCATAACGACCCTCAAATTGCTGGCGCAGTTCCCGGTGGTTATAAATTTCTCCATTGGCTGCCAGCACCAATTTGCGGTCTTCACTAAACAGGGGTTGTTTTCCGGAAACTGGGTCTACGATGGACAGCCTCTCATGTGATAAAATGGCTTTCTTATCGGCATAGATTCCACTCCAGTCTGGCCCGCGGTGACGGATCTTTTTAGACATGGCCAACAACTGGGGACGCAA
>JASMME010000081.1 GCA_030748365.1 Lutibacter sp. | reverse complement strand
AGGCTCAATCTTCCCACAGAAATATGCCCAGACGGCGAGTCGTGGGGCAAGCGTATACTGCCAAATAAGTAAAGAGACAGGGTGGCAAATACAGCAATCCATAAAGCCAGAAAGACCTCACGTTCAAGAAGGTGTAACTGTAAGACTAAGTCAGCATTTGATAAGAATTTAAAGGCCAGGGCCAATTCTAGGAAGCCCAGCACCACCTTGACGGTATTTAACCAACCCCCTGATTTGGGCAGGGAATTCAACCAGCCAGGGAACGCAGCAAAAAGGGCGAATGGCAGGGCAATGGCCAGTGAAAATCCGAACATCCCCACAATAGGGCCTACTTGATTGCCACCGGTTGCTGCTTCTACCAGAATAGTTCCTACGATGGGCCCTGTACAGGAGAAAGATACGATGGCCAAGGCCAGGGCCATAAAAAAGATTCCTAAAAAGCCACCTTTGTCAGCCTGTGCATCTACCCTGGTTCCCCAGGAACTAGGAAGGGTGAGCTCAAAGGCACCCAGGAAAGAAAGGGCAAAAACAATCAGCACCAAGAAGAAAAACACATTGAACCATACATTGGTCGAGAGGGCATTTAAGGCATTTGGGCCAAAGAGTAGGCTGATCAAAACACCCAGGGCTACATAGATGACGACAATGGAAATACCGTATACCAGGGCATTCCTAATACCCGCGGCTTTGCTTTGGCTTTGTTTGGTAAAAAAACTGACAGTCATTGGAATCATCGGGAATACACAGGGCGTCAGCAATGCAGCAAATCCGGATAAGAAGGCAATGATAAAAATCCTAAAAAGGTTCTTGTTGGCTGGTACAGGAGCCTTGTCCGGTACAAGGCTAGGGGGTGGGGCAGCTACTGGGGTATGAACCGCTGCCTGCCCTCCGGGAATAGGGAAGTGCAGGTCCACAAAGGTGGGTGGCAAACAGTTTCTGTCATCACAGGCAATAAACTCCAGTTCCCCTTCGATGGCAAAGGCTTCTTTCGATAAGCGTTTGATTCGTTGTGTAAAAGTGGCCTTTCCTTCAAAAGAGGTGAGTTCCATTCTAAACACAGGATCGTAGTCGGTATGGCCTTTTGGTTCCAATGTTTCACCGATTAGTTCAAAATGGGGCGATGCTTTAAAGGTAAAATGGGTAGGAATGGGGCCATCCTCAGGCACCTTTTGGGCATAGATATGCCAGTTGGCCTCAATAGTTGCTTCTATAAGCAAGTTGTAGTCTGTCTCAGAAATCTTCTTAACGGAGGTTGACCAGCTTACGGGATCGTAGATCTGTGCGTTGATTACAGGAATGAGCACAAAAAAGGAAAGAAGGAAAAAAAGCTTTTTCATCTAAGGAGTCATTGGTTAATAGAAAAGGGAGGAAGCAAAGCCTCCTCCCTTTGGCTTTCAAGTCCAAAAGTAAACAATAATTATCAGTCTGTTTATTCGCGGTTGGTTTTATTTGACAAGGAATGGGAGCTCACAGAATTCATCCAGGCTGAAATTCTTTTAAAATCTTTATAGACAGCCAATTCAACATCTACAACAGGCTCCGCAAGTGCCTGTAATAGCTCGTCTATCTGGGCCATTTGATCCTTGTCTGCCCAGCCTTGCTTTAACACGGTTCGGTAGCGGGCCGAAATGTCTGCTAACCTTGCATAAAGCGGATCGAGATTGTTGAGTATAGGGTTTTTTCGCAGTTTATTGAATTGCTCGTAACCCGCAATCCATTGGTCAAAGAAAGCCTGCAGCTCCAGGGCCGCGTCTGAAGCTCCTTCCTTTAAGAAACGGTCCGTTGCTTTTCTAAAGGCAAATTGGTCCGATGCGTCTGCCGTACAGGCGTCTGCAAACAAGGTAAAGGGGGCATAGGACTTGTATTCTGTACCGCCTTTGTTGCGTGTATATATCTTTAGTGGTTCACAAATTCTGCTGAGTAATTCCAAGGAATGAGTGGGCTGATTATGGGTCATATTCCTCAAAATCACCTGTTTGTTTCTCAGGTGGGTAATCCCCAGTTCTTCAAGCCTGAAACTGACGGTTTCCAGTCGCTTATACAGGCTTTCAAGATCCCTGATGGTGGCAGGTGACCAAAGTCTTTCTGCAATGGCTGCTGTGCGAGGCCAGATTCTTGAGTCAATGGTCAGGGGTGTTACCAATTCACCCCACATGGTGGCCTCTCCTCCTAATATACGAGTCCTTTCCGCCTCAGTAAGGACCGTGTTTTCCGGTATCGGATCCACCAGGTAATGGCTGCTAACCGGTAGCATTAGGTCGATATAATAGCCATTTGAAAGGATGGTTTGATAACCTTTTTTAGCGGCTTTGATCAGTGAACTTCCGCCAATCATTCCTTCGTTGACTCCCTTCCAAGAGTGGATCAGGGCCGTTTTAGGCATGTCGTCGGTCATGATTTCTTCCCATCCCATGAGTTTTTTGTTCAAGGCTTTGAGTATTTTCTCTAGCCGAATATTGAAATAGGTTTGCAGGTCGTGGTTGGTTTTCAATCGGTGTTCTTGCATAAACAACTGAATGGCTTCGTTTTGATTCCAGTGTCGCCCTTCATTTTCGTCGCCCCCTATATGTATATATGGATCGGGAAACAACTGCGCCATTTCACCAAAAAGATCCCCGAGTATACGGTAGGTATCTTCATTGGTCGGGTCTAAGGTAGGATCAAAAATCCCGGCATATCGTTCGAGGGTGTAGACTCCTTTTTTAGAGCCAATTTCAGGATAGGCGGTAAGGATCGCCGTGGCGTGCCCAGGTACATCGACCTCAGGCACTACCCGAATCCCCCTGTCAGCAGCGTACTGAATCAGGTCTTTTATCTGATGCTGGGTATAGTATAAGCCATCTGACCCCAATTTGTGAAGTGCTGGATGGGTGGTAGATTCTATCCGAAATCCTTGGTCGTCTGTCAAATGCCAGTGGAGGACGTTCATTTTAACCGCTGCCATGGCATCTATGTTTCTTTTTAGCACACCGATTGGCTGAAAATGACGGGCTACATCAATCATCAATCCACGCCAGGTAAACCGTGGTTTGTCAGCGATTTGTACCGCCGGAAAATAATAGTCACTAGGGCCAATTGTCAGAAGTTGCAACAGGGTTTCCAGGGCGTAAATGACTCCAATATCGGTTTCGGCAGTAATATCAATCTTGCCATCTGATACCTGTAAAAAATATGATTCATCTTCGTTTATAGCCAGTTCCCCGATTCTTTTATAATTGATTTCCAGGGTAGGATTGGCTATCTCACCGGTGGTAAAGGCAAATCCATGGTCAAAAAACACCCCTGTCCTTTCTCCCAATCGCCGGATAAATTTTGTGCTGGCCACAGCAATTCTTCGGGAGTCGGCATTGTTGACAGTCAGCGTAAAATCTTCCCCAATCTTACACTGACCATTGTCAGTACGAATCGATTGCGGCCAGGGCAATAGATGGAGGGCTTGTTCCTGTGCGATACAAGTTCCAGAAAAAAGTACCATCCATATAAAAAGTATGGGTCTCATATAAAAGTGATTTTTAGAATTCATATTTCTTAAAGGCTTCCATAGCAGCATAGTCGGCCAGCCCTAATTCGTGGTATCTTCGGGCGGTTTCATCATTGCGTTCCTCGGCCCTTACCCAAAATTCACGGGTATCATTGCCCTGGAACATTACACCGTCTTTTTGAGACTGGTGGAAGAAAATAGCCTTTCTCTTTTTCAACACCTGGTCTGGGCTTAGCGGAACAGCCATGTCTATCTGGTGGATGTCCCATTCGAGCCAGGCACCCCTGTATAACCAGACCCAGCAGTCTTTCATAAACGAACGGCTACGTAGGTTTTTTAGGGCAGCCAACACAGCATCCAGACAAACCTTATGGGTGCCGTGTGGGTCGGCCAGGTCTCCGGCAGCGTATATCTGATGGGGTTGTACCTGCGCAATCAAACGGGAGACCGCGTCAATATCTTCCGGGCCAATGGGCAGTTTCTTAACCGTACCTGTCTCGTAAAAGGGCAGGTTTAAAAAATGCACATTGTTATCCGGAACCCCTAAAAAACGACTGGCCCCCAGGGCTTCTCTTTTTCGAATCAATCCTTTTAACCTTCTGACTGACAAATCATCCTCAATATTTTTATTGCGGGAATTGATTTCTTTAATAAGGCTGTCAACACCCTTTTTGTCTGGACAAAGATCCTGGATGATTTCAACATATTTCATCGCTTCATGGTCTGCCACCGCGATGTTTCCAGATGTTTGATAGGCGATGTGTACCTCATGACCCTGCTCCACCAGTCGGTCCAGGGTACCCCCCATGGAAATGACATCATCATCGGGATGTGGACTAAAAATAAGGACTTTCTTTCTTTTTGGAAGGGCCCTCTCCGGCCGTGAGGAATCGTCTGCATTGGGCTTGCCTCCCGGCCATCCGGTGATGGTGTGCTGAAGGCGGTTAAACATTCGGATATTGAGATCATATGAATTGCCTTCCTGGGCTAGTAAACCAGACATTCCATGGTCATTATAATCTTTGTCTGTGAGTTTTAATATTGACTTTTGCGTGTGTTCACAAAGCCAGACAACCGCCTTACTGATTAAAAAATCATCCCAAATACACGGCCCCACTAACCAGGGTGTTTTGATACGGGTAAGTTCTTCGGCGGCTTCCTCATTGAGTACAATACTGGTATTTTTATGTGTCTGAAGGTAGCTGGCCGGTACTTCTGAGGTCATGGGGCCTTCGATGGTTTCCCTGACTATTTCTGCTTTGTGGCCTCCCCAAGCTAATAAAACAATTCTCCCAGCGTTTTTGACTGTTCCGATTCCCATGGTAATGGCCCTCCTAGGAACATTGTCTATCCCTAAAAAGGAGCTGGCTGCATCTGCCCTCGTAAGGTGGTCAAGGCTGATGATCCTCGTTCCAGAATTGAAATGGGAGCCTGGTTCATTAAATCCGATATGACCGGTTCTTCCGATACCTAACAACTGAAAATCAAGCCCCCCGTATTCCTTTATCTTTAGGTCGTAGTCTATACAATACTGGTGGATTTCATCCTGAGGGATGGTGCCTGAAGGTATATGAATATGCTTGGGATCAATATCGATGTGATCGAAAAGATGCTGGTGCATAAAATAATGATAGCTATGCACGCTGTTTTTTTCCATCGGACAGTATTCGTCTAGGTTAAAACTGACCACATTGCCAAAGCTTAGGCCTTCCTCCTGGTGCATCCGAACCAGTTCTTCGTATACTTTTATTGGAGAAGAGCCAGTGGCAAGCCCTAACACACAAGGCTGCTGTTTTGCTTGCTTCTGACGAATCAGCGCAGCGATTTCTCTGGCAACATTCACAGACGCTTGTTCAGCGTTTGAGAAAACGATGTTGTGAATTTTTTCGAAACGGGTCTCTTCAAATGTTCCCGGCGCTTGGTATGATAAATCTGCAACAGTCATAAGGCAAAAGGTATGTTAATAGACCTCAAATATAGTCTTGAGGTCAGTCTGCTCAAAAAAGAATCTGTATACGGCAGAAAACGGACAACAGAAAGCTGTTTTTTTAGGATAAAGATTCGTACATTCACCTGAGATTCTCACCGATTTATGCTAAAATAGTAAGCACCTGCATCACATAAAATAGCCTACTGATGTTACAAATATTTCACAGTACCAACCATACCATTCCCAAAAAATATCACATTATTTTTTGGCTAGGTTACTTTGGTTTTAACGTGCTGCGGTGGGGGAGTTACTTTGGTGATTACTGGTACTCTTTCAAGTCAAACTTGGTAGAGTTTCCCCTGCACATGTTGCTGGTATACCTCAATATCTATTGGTTGATGCCGAGATTTGTCCTAAGAAGGAAATACAAAAGATACATTCTTTTTCTGCTTTCGGCCCTGTTACTGGTGTACTGTCTGCGCACTGGTTTAAACTACCTGTTGGTGGATAAAAATATATGGCCGGAAGCCGCTTTCCCACAACGGGCCTTTAGTTTCAATCATATCGTTGCGGTTAGCCTGGGCGAACTGTATGTCCTTGCCCTGGCAACCACCCTCAAGCTAACCGTTGACTGGATTCGGGAAAGAACAAGGGTGGAGGACCTGAGGAAAATACAAAAAAAGACGGAATTGGATTTTTTGAGATCACAAATCCAGCCCCACTTCTTCTTTAACACCCTAAACAACCTCTACGCGCTGACCCTTGAAAAATCAGCGCTGGCTCCCAGTGTCGTATTAAAGCTTTCTGATATGATGCAATACGTATTGTACGATGTAAAAACACCTGCCATACGGCTGTACGAAGAAATTAACCACTTGCAGAATTACCTGGATCTTGAAAGACTGCGCTTTGGAGAAAAAGTGGAGGTCAACACGGAGATTATCGGAAACATAGACAATCTCAAGGTGCCTCCTTTGTTGTTTTTGCCTTTTGTGGAGAATTGTTTT